>JBIQMJ010000087.1:0-14124 GCA_044463445.1 Segetibacter koreensis | reverse complement strand
TTCCGGCATTGCCAACTATTGGAAATTTTTTGATGGAGAAACAAAACAGCTTGAAAAATATCATGTTTTTGAAAACAAGCAACAGGATGAAAATAAATTTGAAGCATGGGCAAAAAACAAACCGGAATATCAAAATATCATCAGCGATTATGAAAAAAATTATGCTGCATGGACACCTTATGCAAAGGAACGTGTTTACCTCATCGAAGGAGTTTTAGGTTCTCCATTGGCGGCTTATGCATCTACACTGATGCAGGTAGAAAGAGCATTCGGAAAAACAGAGACCGATGTAGACCATGCATTACAGGCTGCAAGCAATTCGCGAAATAAATTTTTAGAATCAGAAGACCTTCCGAGTGATAAAGTTATTTTGGCAAAAACGGCGATGATGTTTTACAATGACGTTGATAAGAGCCAGCATCCTGCCGGATTTTATGAATCCATCAAAGAAAAATACGGACCGCTGGATGATGAAGACACTTATAAAAAATGGGCAAATGATGTGTTTAATAATACGATGATCCTTGATTCAGCAAAATGGAACGCATTCGTTAAAACCCCGGATGCTACTGTATTACAAAATGATCCTGCTTTTGCTTATGCATCTGCATTTGTAAAAAATTATGTTTCAAAATACAGTCAGCTTTACAGCGATTTTACTGCAAAAGATAATGACCTGGGAAGATTGTATTTAAAAGGAATTATGAAAATGGATCCTGTGGCTGCAAAAAAGATGTATCCTGACGCCAATTTCAGCATGAGAGTAAGTTATGGAAACGTCAAGAGCTATAACCCTAAAGATGCGGTTCATTATAATTACTTTACGACCAGCAAAGGAATTTTAGAAAAATATATTGCTGGCGACTATGAATTTGATCTTCCTGCAAAAGAAATTGAATTGCTGAAGAAAAGAGATTTCGGACAATACATTGATAAAAAACAAAATGATCTGATCATTGATTTTATCACCACCAACGATATCACCGGAGGAAATTCAGGTTCGCCAGTGATGGACGCAAATGGCCATTTGATTGGGCTTGCATTTGATGGAAACTATGAAGCCTTAAGCCATAAAATTCAATTTGATAAAGATCTGAATCGCACGATTTGTGTGGATATTCGTTACGTGCTCTGGTGCATTGATAAAATGGGAGGAGCAACCAATATTATTAGCGAATTGAAATTAGTTCGATAAAATTTTTTGAAACAGCTTTTGAAATTGCGCTACCGAAAGTGGCGCAATTTTTTTAAATTTTTTTTTACTGCTTTTAAAATAAATATTTTTGAAAATGCCTTTACAAACTTTTACTCCCGAGCAATCTTTTCAGAAAATAAAACAATACTGTGCCTACCAGGAAAGATGCCACGCAGAAGTAAGAGATAAATTATATTCATTCGGCTTGCATAAAAATGAAGTAGAAGAAATGATTTTTACATTGATCACAGAAAATTATTTGAATGAAGAGCGTTTTGCTATTCATTTTGCAGGCGGTAAATTCAGAATGAAACAATGGGGAAAGAGCAAAATAAAACAGGCTTTAAAATTTAAACAAGTTAGTGATTATTGCATCAGAAAAGCGTTGAAAGAAATTGATTCAAAAGAATATAAAAGAACATTTCAGAAGCTGGCCGAACAAAAATTAGAAACTTTAAAAAGTGAAAAAAATATTTTTATCAAAAAAAGAAAGTTGCAGGATTTTTTGTTGCAGAAAGGATTTGAGAACGAGATGATTCGCGAAGCGCTAAATAATCTCTGACAATAATCCAATAACTTTACGTTTCATATTTTTTAAAATGTCCTCACTCACCATCACTCTTATTCAAACGAATCTTTTTTGGGAAAATAAAAAAGCCAATCTTGAAATGCTTCAGCAAAAAATTGAAAGCATTAAACAAAAAACAGAAATCGTAATTCTTCCTGAAATGTTCACGACGGGTTTTAGCATGAAGCCGGAATTGCTTGCCGAAAAAATGGAAGGCGAAACGGTTCAATGGATGGGAAAGATTGCTGCTGAAAAAAAAATTATTCTTACCGGAAGCGTGATCATTGAGGAAGATGGAAAATATTTTAACCGGTTAATCTGGATGTTGCCAAATGGCGAATCCGGCATTTATGATAAAAGGCATTTGTTTGCTTTTGGCGATGAACACAATCATTATTCAGCAGGAAATAAAAAACTGGTGGCTTCTGTAAAAGGATGGAAAATTAATCTGCAAATCTGTTATGATTTGCGTTTCCCTGTTTGGGCAAGACAATCCCCCGGAGAATTGGAAAATAAATATGACCTGCTGATCAATGTGGCCAACTGGCCGGAGAAAAGAAGCATTGCCTGGAAAACATTACTGCGGGCAAGAGCCATCGAAAATCAATGTTTTGTTGTGGGAGTGAACAGGATAGGTGAAGATAGCAATAAGATTTTTTACAATGGAGACAGTTCAATTATTGATCCGCTTGGAGAAATTATGTATCAAAAAAATAAAGACGAAGACATTTTTACTTACATTTTACAAAAAGAAAAGATTTCCGAAACAAGAGATAAATTTCCTTTCTGGAAAGATGCGGATCATTTTATGATTATTGAATGAACCCGGGGAGTGAACCAACAAATAAAACGATTTTTTATTCCGGATAGTCGATAGCAGTTGGGTTTAATTTAAATAATCTCTTTTATAAATTTTACAGAACAAACTGCCATTTTTTATTCACTTCCCTTTTCCTCCAAACCTCTTTTCGTAAATTTGCAACCATGCAGGAATATTTATCGGGATTGAATGAAGCGCAACGCGAAGCCGTACTTCATCGTGACGGGCCCATCATGATCGTAGCCGGAGCGGGCAGCGGGAAAACCAAAGTTCTGACTACACGTATCGCGCACCTAATGGCTACGGGCGTGGATGCGTTTCAAATATTAGCGCTTACATTCACCAACAAGGCAGCGGCTGAAATGAAGGAAAGGGTTACGCACATCCTTGGAAATAATGAAGCGCGCAATTTGTATATCGGCACTTTTCATTCTGTCTTTGCCAGAATTTTAAGAGCTGAAGCCGATAAATTGGGCTACCCTCGCAACTTTACCATTTATGACACTGACGATGCCAAAAGCGTGGTAAGAACGGTTGTGAAAGAAATGAATCTTGATGACAAACATTACAAAGCCAATACTGTTTACAATCGTATTTCCAACGCAAAAAATAGTTTAATTACCCCGGAAGAATACATCAACGATTTTGGATTGCAGCAGGAAGATATGAGAGCCAATCGTCCTTTGATCGGGCAGATTTATGCTGCTTATTGCAACCGATGTTTCAAAAACGGCGCAATGGATTTTGATGATCTTTTGTTGAAGTTCTATCAATTATTAAAGACGCATCCTGAAAGCCTGAGCAAGTACCAGCGCAAGTTTAAGTATATCATGATCGATGAATACCAGGATACTAATACTTCGCAATACCAGATCATAAAATTGCTCGGGGCGATGCATGAAAACGTGGCTGTAGTTGGAGATGATGCACAAAGTATTTACAGTTTCCGCGGCGCCACTATTGAAAATATTTTACAATTCCAGAAAGATTATGACGAAGTAAAAGTGGTAATGCTTGAGCAAAATTACCGGAGCTCCCAAAATATTCTTCATGTGGCAAACCAGGTTATTGCCAATAACAAAGGACAGATCCCGAAGAAACTTTGGACTAGCAATACTGAAGGTGAAAAAATTAATTTGGTCAGAACGGCCACTGATAATGAGGAAGGAAAATATGTGGCTGACGCTATACAGGAACAGAAACTTCGTAATCATTACCGTAACAACGATTTTGCCATCCTGTACCGGACCAATGCGCAAAGCCGCAGCTTTGAAGAAAGCCTGAGGCGAATGAATATTGCCTATCGCATTTATGGCGGTATTAGTTTTTATCAAAGAAAAGAGATTAAAGATTTCTTAAGTTACCTACGTGTGATTGTAAATCCGGGCGATGAAGAAGCGTTGAAAAGAATTATTAATTATCCTGCGAGGGGCATTGGAAAAACCACGGTTGAAAAGGCTGTACTCTTTGCCAATCAATATAATATTTCTGTGTGGAATGTGCTGGAAAGGGCTGCTGAGTTTGGTTACAGGGCCTCCACGCTTGAAACGATCAGCAATTTTGTGATAATGATCAAAATGTTTCAAAGTGAATTACAGAAGAAAAATGCTTATGATCTTGCTGTACTGGTAGGTAAAAACACGGGGATAGTAAAGGATCTTTTTAATGATAAAACCACTGAAGGCCTGGCGCGTTATGAAAATCTGCAGGAATTATTGAACTCTGTAAAAGAATATACAGAAACACCTACTGAAGAGGGTGAATTGCTGGACAAAAGCCTTGGAAGCTACCTGCAGCAAATTACTTTACTTACGGATGCTGACGATGACAAAGGAGAAAGCGATGTAGTAAAATTGATGACCATTCACGCCGCAAAGGGTTTGGAATTTCCGGTGATTTTTGTCGGAGGATTGGAGGAAACGTTATTTCCCAATGCAATGGCGATCAATACAAGAGAAGAATTAGAAGAGGAAAGACGATTATTTTATGTAGCCATAACACGCGCAAAAAATAAACTGTGGCTGACGTATGCAAATACCCGGTACCGTTTTGGAAATCTTACCCAAAACGACCCAAGCCGCTTTATTGACGAGCTTCCGCAGGAACGATTGGATAAATCATTTGCTGGCGGAAATATGCGGAATAATCAAAGCACAAATTATTGGAATGCTTTTGACAAGCCAAAATTTGCTGGGCGTGATCAGCAGAGGGAGACTAAACACGAAAAGCCCGCTTATCTCGTCTCAACTCCGGTTATAAAAATAAAGGAGCATATTCCTTCTCCGGGTTTCGTGCCAAGCGACACCAGCAATTTGCAAACAGGCCAAAAAATAGAACATCAGAAATTTGGCTTTGGTGAAGTAATTAAAATGGAAGGCGCTGCGCACAATCCGATTGCCACAGTAAAATTTGAACACAACGGTGAGAAAAAGATTATGCTCAATTATGCCAAATTAAGAATCGTTGAATAAAGTGGGTTTACTGTTTAATGAACATGCCTGCGCTTGATAATTCCGCCGGAAGCCTCTTTTATGGTGCTTGCAAAAACAAATGACCTTGGATCAATTTCACTCACAAGATTTTTAAGTTTGCGTATTTCAAGGCGGGTGATCACTGTGAAGATAATATCACAATCACTGTGTTGCTCAAACTTTCCAGGCAAAAAACCACGCTCGCCTTTGTAAATGGTAATGCCCCTACCCATTTCATTCACCAGCCTGTCTTTAATGATCTCACTTTTACCCGAAATGATTGTAACGCCAATGTAAGCTTCCAATCCTTCTACCACATAGTCAACAGTGCGGGTGGCTGTAAAATAAGTAAGCATAGAATATAAGGCTACCTGGATACCAAAGCTAAAAGCAGCCACACTGAATATGAGGATATTAATGGCCAGAATAATTTCTGAAATAGTGAAGCTTGTTTTTTTCCAGGTGTAAAGGGCCAGGATCTCAATTCCATCAATAGCGCAACCGGCTCTCATCGTTAACCCGATGCCCGCCCCTACAAAAAAGCCTCCGAAAATAGAAACCAGTAATTTATCTGACGTGATGGAATAATGCGGGAAATAATATAAACAAATACCCAGCAAAAGCACGCAGAAAAAGGTTTTTAATGCATAATTAAAATTGACGGCGTAAATACAAATGATGATAAATGGAAGGTTGGCCAGCATGATGACATAGGAAATATCCAAATGATAGAGCTCGCTGATCAACAAAGAAATACCTGTAATGCCTCCATCAAAAAAACCATTGGGAATAAGAAATCCTTTCAGGGAAAAAGCTGCCAAAAGCACACCGAAAATTATGAACAAGGAATCGCTTAACCATCCACCAATCTCAAAACCATTTTTAACCACCTTTTGTTTGTTGGTTCTTAATTTCAACTGATTAGCGGTTTGCTGTAGCCGCGAGTTAAATTTATGCTGGGCAGTAGGCGTAAAATAACGATGATTTTCTACAAATTTTATTTCTTCGCTGCTCCATTCTTCCCGGTTTTTTACCAGCCCGGCCTCATGCAATTCCTTATATAATTTTTCTGCGCCAATGAAATATCTGTCAGTTCCCATGTAATAGAGATCCGCATCGCAAAGTATTTCTGCAAGTTTGTCTTTGGGCTGCTGGGGAAGTTTTGTAGCCATTATCAGCCTGCAGATTTCATCAATCTCTTTCTTTCCATAGCCATAGTCAGGCAGCCATTTCCTTGCCATTTCACAGGATATTTCTTCATGATCGCTGTAAGTTTCTAAAAATCCGGTATCGTGAAAAAGCGCTGCTGTTTTTAATATCGTAAGATCATCGCCGGATATATTTTCCTTCTTAGCTAATTTCTCAGCTCCCTCAATCACTTCTTTGGTATGTTCCGAATTGTGATAATGAAGAAAAGGAGGCAATTCTGTTTCTAACTTTTTAATCAGAAATGAGTAAACCAAATCATACTGCATTTGTTGTGACTGAACCAAGGATTTTATATTTATTTATTAATAAAAAGGCAACCGTATAAGGTGATTAGCTTTGATTAAAATAAACAATGTTTACAAATCTAAACAATACAGGATAAAATTATAAAAAATGTATCTTCAAAGAGAAATTGCCAAAAGATTATCAATTAACGTATTTACCAAAAAAGATTTTTCATCTTCCTTTTATGAGAAAGCCTTATCAAATTTTTATCTGGAAGAATGCGCCAATCCTGCGATTACTCATTCCTGTTATAGCAGGTATTCTTTTTCAGTTTTATATAAGGTTGCCTGTTTTCTCCATTTTATTATCAGGAATTATTGCAGTGGGTGCGTACCTGGTTTTTTCAATTCTTCCCGCAGCGTTCCGTTTCCGGTTTAAAATCCTGCAGGGCATTTTGGTCTCTTTTTTTTTGGTTGCTTTTGGAGCATTTATTACCTGGCAAAAAGAAGTAAGAAACCTGCCAGCTACAAATAAGACTCTAATGGATTCCGGTAGTTTTTTTATCGCTACCATAAAAGAGCCGCTTGTTGAAAAACCGAAATCTTATAAAGCCATAGTGACTATTGAAGCAATTAAGAATAAAAAATTTCAACAAAGACTAAAAGGGAAAGCGCTGGTTTATTTTGCTAAAGATTCAGTTTCTTCAAAATTAGAATATGGTCGTAAGGTCATTTTTAAAAAGCCACTCATGGCAATTAAAAATACGGGCAACCCGGGGGCATTTGATTATGCCCAATACTGTGCATTTCAGCAAATTTATCAACAGGTTTTTCTTAAGAAAAATGAATGGCTTTTACTATCATCAACCAACCGTTCTTTTTTGAAAGAAAGTATTTATAAAACGCGTACTTATATTTTGCAAACTCTTGGAACTTATATTCCGGGTAATAATGAATCTTCCCTTGCTAAGGCTTTGCTTATTGGCTATCGAATGGATGTAGATAAAGATTTGGTGCAGGCATATACCAACGTGGGCGTTATTCATCTCATCGCTATTTCCGGGATGCACCTCGCATTGATTTATTATTTTCTTGTATGGGTTTTTGCGCGTGTTCCTCTTGTAAGTAAATCCAAAATTCTAAAGCTTGGGCTCGTTCTTTTTTGCTTGTGGTTTTTTGCATTGCTTACGGGTGCGCCCGCGTCTGTGCTTCGGGCGGCAGTAATGTTTACTTTCATTGCCATTGGCGACTCTTTTGAAAAGCGTAAACCAGTTTATAATCTGCTTGCCGCTTCTGCGTTGGTTCTTCTGTTTTACGATCCTTTCCTGCTTTGGGATGTAGGCTTTCAGCTTTCTTACCTGGCGGTTTTAAGCATTCTTATTTTTCAAAGAAATATCTACAACTGGGTTTATTTTAAAAACAAAATCTTTGATGCGGTGTGGAAGCTCGCATCTGTTTCCCTCGCTGCGCAATTGCTCACCTTGCCCGTTTGCATTTTTTATTTCCACCAGTTTCCCTTATTATTTTTGTTGTCAAATTTGATTGCTATTCCATTATCAACAATTGCATTATGGGGTGGTTTAGCAATAGTTTTGCTGTCTTTTATTCCTGCAGCCGCACTGTATTTAGGAAAATTAACCTGGTGTTTTATTTGGTTGTTAAACCATTCTGTACTCGCCATCAATTCCATTCCTTTTTCTTTGTGGAGCGGTTTATCTGTCTCCATTACCGGGGTAATTATTTTGTATTTTATTCTGATTGCTTTCGCCTATTCGTTCATCAAAAAGAATAAAGCTGCTTTTAAGCTCGCCCTGGGTGCTTCTCTGATTTTTGTTTCTATAACCGCTCATTCACAATGGGAAACTTTTAACCAGAAAAAGATTATTGTTTATAATATTTCGCAACACCAGGCGATTGATTTTATCCGGGGAAATCATTATCATTTTGTAGGGGATTCTTCTTTGGACGAAAAAAGTCAGCTTTCAATCTACAATATAAAACCTGCCCACATTAACTTCCGGCTTAACAAGCCATCAGATCTTTCCAAAATTTTTTATAAAAAAAATAATTTATGCCAGTTTTATAGTACCCGGTTTTTGATAGCCGATTCTTCCATCAATTATTATCCTTTAGCTAAAAAAATCAACATGGACTATATTCTGATTACCCAAAATCCTTCACTTACAATTGCAGATCTTACCCAAAATTTTGAATGCAAAAATTTCATTTTTGATGCTTCTAATCCATCCTGGAAAATTGAACAATGGAAAAAAGAGTGCGAAGATTTACATTTGCACTTCCATTCTGTTTCTGAACAGGGTGCCTTTGTTATCAATTTGTGAATGAAAAAATCTTTTCTCTGGAAATGCAACAAAAAATAAAATCAGCGCTCATTTCGGTATTTAATAAAGAGGGATTGAAAGAAATTATTCCTTTGCTTCACCATCAAAACATTACCATTTACAGTACAGGCGGCACACAAAAATTTATTGAAGAAAATGGAGGTAAATGTGTTTCTGTTGAATCGCTCACAGGCTATCCTTCCATTTTAGGAGGGCGCGTCAAAACACTTCACCCCGTTGTGTTTGGCGGTTTTTTGGCACGCCGTGATGTTGAAAGCGATTTGAAGGAAATGGAAAAATACAATATTCCGGAAATTGATCTGGTGGTGGTTGATTTGTATCCGTTTGAAGAAACGGTAAAATCAACAAACGATGAAGCGGCAATCATAGAAAAAATAGATATTGGCGGTCCGTCAATGATCCGTGCCGCTGCAAAAAATTTTAAAAATGTATTGGTGATTGCTGATAAGAATGAATACAAAAACCTGGCAGAAATTTTATCACAAAAAAACGCGGAAACTTCTTTGGAAGAAAGAAAAGATTTTGCCAGGAAAGCATTTGATGTTTGTTCGGGATATGACATTGCCATCTCAGATTATTTCAACCAAACTAATTTCCCCAACCCTTTTTCTACAGCAAAAAAAATATTACGATATGGTGAAAACCCTCACCAGCAGGGATATTTTGTTGGTGATTTGAATTCCTTCTTTGAACAATTACATGGCAAAGAACTTTCGTATAATAATTTAGTGGATGTGGATGCTGCCCTCCAATTGATGAAAGAATTTCAAAAGAAAGAAAGATCAAACCTTTCCACATTTGCGGTGATCAAGCATACCAATGTTTGCGGAATTGCACAGAGAGATAGTATTTCCGATGCTTTTTCAGCAGCTCTTGCCGGCGATCCCGAAAGCGCATTTGGTGGGATATTAATTGCTAATTCAACGGTGGATGTAAAAACTGCCGGAGCGTTGAAAGATCTGTTTATTGAAGTTTTGATCGCGCCTGATTTTGATGAAGATGCGCTTTCATTATTAAAAGCAAAGAAGAACCGGATCATTTTAAAACTTAAAGAATTTCCTGCAGCAAAACAACAATCAAAATTTTTGTTGCATGGCCTTTTGGTACAGGATAATGACGAAGGCAATTTTACAGAATGGAAAGAAGAAGGCGGAAGGCCATCTTCCCAAAATGAAAAAGAGGATCTTGTGTTTGCCAACCTGGTTAGCAAACATTTAAAAAGCAATGCCATCGCCATTGTAAAAAACAAACAGCTTTTAGGAAAAGGTGCAGGCCAGACTTCTAGAGTAGATGCATTAAGGCATGCGATAGAAAAAGCGAACCAGTTTGAATTTGATCTGAAGAACGCGGTGGTAGCCAGCGATGCATTTTTTCCTTTTGATGATTGTGTAAAAATTGCCCACCAGGCGGGAATAAACGCTTTTATTCAACCCGGCGGTTCTATCCGCGATAAAGATTCTATCCAATATTGCAAAGACAATAACCTGGTAATGGTTATCACCGGTTTGAGGCATTTTAAACACTAAAAAGCTGTTCCCTATAACCTGGAAGGATTTTGTAAAAAATAAAAATATAGATTTTTTATCCTTTTACTGTCAGCGGTATTTTTGGTTCATACTTACATTTATGTCGTCAATTCTTTTTCCAACTTAAGTGCCTTGGGAAATAAAATATTATTCTCTAAATGGAGATGCTGATGCAGTTTGAGTTCAAATTCTTTCAAAAGACGTAAGCTATCCTTAACCGTGCCATCAACATCTTCGGGCGAAGTATAATCCTTGCTTAACCCGGCTATCTTTTGCAACAGATCACTTTGCTGGTGGTGTTCGTGTGTTAACATATCTACCGGGCTTTCAACTGATTTGGTTGCGGGTGGTCTTACAAATTCTTTATTATTTTTTTTGGCATCGGCCATTTTTCTGATGAAAGGAAACAGGATCAACTCTTCTTTTTTCTGATGCACCACTACTATTCCTGCCGCTTCATCAAAGAGCTTTTTAATTTCTGCCAGCACGGGATTTTGTTCGCCGAACTCCTGACTTGCTTTTTCCAAAGCCGGTTTGATCACCCGTATTTGTTGATCTGCATGCTGATGATAGGTTTTTACGATATACCCGGAAAGTGCATCTAATGGCCAGGAATTGAAATCCTGATTTTCTCCGGGTGAAGATTCCTTCTTCTGACCAATTTCATTAATGAGCGCCTGCAGATCTATTTTGTGTTCGTCTGCCACTTCCTGAAGGCTTTGCCTGCCTTTATTGTAATAATCAATCTTATGGCTTTCAAAAACGGGATAGGTGCGAAAATCCTCAGCCACAATTTGTCCCACAGGCTTTTTATCTATATTCTCCATAATGGTAAATTTACGCAACAACTGCCTATTAGTCCTTTATGTTACTTTACCTTTTTGGGAAAAATTTTGAAGACCGGTTATGACCGCTCACAGTGAACAAAGAAAAAGTATGGATTCTTATTTTCTCTACCTTTATAAATTCTCAAATAAGCTGAAATTTCCATTAAGGGTGACTAACCTTTTGAAGGGTAGCAACCCCAAAAAAGCAAAAGGATGAAGAAAATAGGATTTTTATCTTTCGGGCATTGGGCGAACCATCCCCCTTACAAAGTCCGCTCTGCAGCGGATTCCCTGCTTCAGTCTATTGATCTGGCGGTGGCTGCTGAAGAGATCGGTATGGATGGTGCATATTTCCGCGTACATCATTTTGCACAACAACTGGCATCACCGTTCCCCTTGCTTTCTGCGATCGGCGCCAGGACGAGCAGGATAGAAATCGGGACCGCGGTTATTGATATGCGTTATGAAAACCCGCTCTATATGGTGGAAGACGCCGGTGCTGCTGATCTCATTTCACGCGGACGTTTGCAACTGGGTGTCAGCAGGGGTTCGCCCGAGCAGGTGATTGATGGCTGGCGTTATTTCGGTTATGAACCGGCAGAAGGAGAGGATAATGTGGCCATGGGCCGCCGCAGGACGCTGGAGTTTCTTGATAAACTGAAAGGTGTTGGATTTGCCCAACCCAACCCCAACCCTATGTTTCCCAATCCGCCGGGATTATTGCGTGTGGAACCGTATTCGGAAGGGCTGCACGAACGCATCTGGTGGGGAGCCGGTTCTAATGCCACGGCAGTATGGGCTGCTGAACATGGAATGTTCCTTCAAAGTTCTACGCTCAAAGAAGACGAAAGTGGCAAGCCTTTTCACGTGCAGCAGGCGGAGCAAATCAGGTTGTACAAAGAAGCGTGGAAGAGGGCAGGCCACAAACGTGAACCAAGGGTTTCCGTGAGCCGCTCGGTTTTTGCCATTGTAAATGATATGGACCGTTATTATTTTGGAAATGAGGCAGAGCGCACTGACCAGGTAGGTTTTATAGAAAAAAATAAACGCGCCATTTTCGGAAGAAGTTATGCTGCCGAACCTGCACAGCTAATAAAGGAATTGGCGAAAGATGAAGCCATCGGCGAATCGGATACACTTCTGTTAACCGTACCCAATACGCTGGGTGTTGAATACAATGTACATGTATTGTCGTCTATTTTGGAATATGTCGCGCCGGAATTGGGATGGCGTTAAGAGGTGCGGCTGAGAGGTGACACCTTTCCAAAAGGTGTCACCTCTATCGTGTTACAGTAAACAAAGAAATATCCCTGGTTCTTATTTCATAGTTTACAATACGTGCTGTAATGCAGATTATCTTTGCCGTATGGCAAACGTTCACTCCAAAGAAATCCGAAGCAGAAATACCTTTTACGGAGAAATGTTTGCAATTTCCATAACAACATTCCCGCCTAAATAGCAGGACACAAGTGGTATAGGTTTCCGATACAAAGATTAGTACTCTGTTTCCGGCCTGAAATCTTTTTTCCTCAGCCAGCCCTTAATGGGCTTTCCATCTGCGCCGATAAAGATCGCATATTGGAAGTCTCCACTTTCTTCCTTGAGGGTAAGGGTAGCATCACCGGCCGTCAGGTAAACGTCACTTCTTTTGCTGGTATCCGGGGCATCATAAAAATAGGTGTCTTTTAAAATCGCATAGGTCCCGCTGTGGCGACGGTAATACTTATTGGTAACAGGCGTCTTTTTTTTAGCCGCCTTGTGGCTCGTATGGACCACGCGATCGTTCCACTTTTTAGGAGGCGTTTTTTTGTGCTCATTTATCGCTGTCTCACTTGCCGGACCGACAGGAGTAGTTGTGGAAGGAGCAGTATTTTTCTCTATTTTTTCGTCGGTGACCTTTGTAATAGTTGCCGGCGGAACATTGTTACCCGGTTTCAAAAGTTTATCGTAAGCTGCATAACCACCGAGCCCGAGGGCCACGATAAATACCAGGAAAAAAAAGGATTTCGACACCCCGTTTCGCCTTGCAGCCAGGGAGCGTTGGGCTTCTATCAGTTCCCGATCACGGGTTTCAACAAGATATTGAAGCTCTTTCACCAGGTTTTCCTTTTTGGCAAGAGCAGCTTGCAGTAAAAGAATTTCTTTTTTCAATGCAGGTTCATCTACCACCGGCTTTACCGGTTGCGCTAAGATGTTATCGACGGCTTTTTTCCTTTCGTCGCTGATGGTACCGCGTTGGATAAATTCCTGCAATTCGCAGCCGTTTGCAAACCGGTTAGCAGGATCTTTTTCGAGGCATTTATAGATCATGCTCAGCAGCCAAACGGGTATCTCCATTTCCCTTTGCTGCTTCTCTGCGCTCCAGTCTGCGGGCAGCGCATTGCGCCGCAGCGTGATAATATCCGGTGGCAATTTTTCCATGTGAGCCAGCATCACAGCATTGCGCGCCATCTCTCCCTTATTGCCCAGGGGAAACGGAACATTGCCGGTGAGCAGTTCAAACAAGACGATTCCATAACTGTATACATCTGTTTCCGTAAGGGTTTCCCCGGAGCTTTGTTCCGGCGCCATAAACTCGATAGCTCCTGCATACCGGATGCTGGTGCGCCGTTGCTCATCAGACATTACGGATAGCCCAAAATCCAGCAGCACATAGTTCCCTGTGCGCTGGTTAAATTTTACATTGTTGCTTTTAATATCTCCATGCTTAATATTGGCGCGATGGCAATGTGCCAGCGCATTGGCCAGGTGGTCCGCTACTTTCAGCACTTCTTTTACGCTAAAAATTGGGTCATACGGAGGCTGCAGCAATTCAGCAAGATCAGGACCTTCGATGTATTCCATTTCAATAAAAGGAAGATTGCCTGAGCTGGTGATGCCCGATGCGATGATGCTTACCACATTTGGGTTGGGAACTTCGT
>JBIQMJ010000086.1:0-14132 GCA_044463445.1 Segetibacter koreensis | reverse complement strand
GGGATAGCCTGGTGCTTAGGCAGTCAACTGATTCTTTATTGAAATTTGGAACAGCGGCTCCATTTATGAAACCAGGGAATTATATCGTGCAATCTTTTAAAATCGTAAAACTATTCTCATCAAAGGAAGCAGCGGACAGCGCTGCCAAAACATATGAAGCAATGGCAAAAAAGATTCATACAAAAGATGTGATGGATAAGGTGGAGAAAGAAATTTCTTCCAACGATTCTTTAGTGAAAGCGGACGAGAAGACAATTAAAGATTACATGACTAAAAATAATTTAACAGGCACAAAAACCAAATGGGGAACTTATGTAATTATTGATACTCCGGGAACCGGCCCCACTTTGACCGAAAACGATGTGGCACAGGTAAATTATACCGGGCGCACAATGACTGATGACAGCACTTTTGATTCTAATACCAATCCGAAGTTCGGACATACAGAACCCTTATATGTTGATTTGGGTGAATTTCGTGTAATCCCTGGATGGGTGGATGGTTTAAAAATGATGCGTAAAGGAACTACGGGAAAATTACTTATACCTTCCTATCTCGGCTTTGGAGCTAACGGAGCTCCTCCTAAAATTGCACCTAATGCTAACCTGATTTTTGATATAAAAGTAACCGATGTATTGAATCAGCAACAATACCAGGCAGAACTGGATAAGCAGCAAAAGCAAATGCAACAGCAACAGCAAATGATGCAACAGCTTCAGCAAATGCAAAGGCAACAGCAACAAAAACAACAGCAGGAGCCTTCAAAAGAAAAGAAATAGAACTTTTAAATAAATATTTTATAGCCGGGTCATTTACTGATCCGGTTTTTTTATGATAATACAGTGGACCAACAAATCCAGCCGATTTTTATTTACTCTGCGGAGAAAAAATTTTTGTCGCATGGCCGTAGGCCTCTGTCAGAGTAACCGCTTCCTTTGCTTCTTTTACATCATGAACCCTAAGAATGGAAGCGCCGTTTAATAAAGCAACCGTATTTAATACGGTAGTTCCGTTTAAAGAGTCTTCAGCAGAAATTTTTAATGTTTTATAAATAGTCGATTTTCTTGAAACACCTGCCATTATTGGCTTTTCCAGCATTTTAAAAGTTGACAATTCTTTTAATAGCCGCAAATTCTGAGAAATGTTTTTTCCAAAACCAAATCCCGGATCAATAATTATATCTTTTATTCCGCCCTTTTTACACTCCTCAATTTTTGCAATAAAAAAATCAAGAATTTCTTTAGTAACATCTTCGTATTTCGTTTGATATTGCATCGTTTCAGGAACGCCTTTCATGTGCATACATACATAAGGAACGTTTAATGTTGCAACCGTTTCTATCATTTCATTATCCATTTCACCGGCGCTGATATCATTTATTATTGAAGCGCCTTCCTTCACTGATTCTTCGGCAACTTTGGAATGATAGGTATCAACAGAAATAATTGTTCCAGGAAAGTTTTTTGTCAAAAGTTCTATCGCAGGAATCAATTTTTTCAATTCCTCTTCTGCCGTAAATCGAATGCTTCCCGGCCTCGTACTTTGTGCGCCCAAATCAAGAATTTCCGCGCCTTCAGCGACCATTTGCGAAGCTTTTTCTTTTATTGATTCTAACGTTTGATGACGGCTGCCTGCATAAAACGAATCTTCAGTCAGGTTTAAAATGCCCATCACCAAAGGCTTCTCAATAAATAATAATTTCCCTTTGCAATTCAATGAAAACATTGTTTATTTAAGTTTAAATTTGGCAATAATTATGGCGCAAGTTAATACCGATCTGCAATACGATCATGCAGTAAATAAATGCCGGAAAATTTTTTTTAAAAAAACAAAAGATTATGGCACTTCATGGCGAGTTTACAGAACCATTTCTGTAGCAGACCAGATTTATATAAAAGCAAAACGTATCAGAAATATCCAGGAAAAAGGAATTCAAAAAGTGGATGATACGATCGTATCAGAGTTTTCAGGTATTGTAAATTATGCCGTGATAGGATTGATACAACTGGACATTCATAATGATGAAATAGAAGAATTGCCTTTGAAAGAAACATTAAGTTTTTATGATAAAAAGATAGCTGCTGCCAAATTGTTAATGCATAATAAAAACCATGATTATGGGGAAGCGTGGCGCGAAATGAGCCAGGAAAGTTTTGCAGACCTTATCCTCGCAAAAGTGTTGCGGATAAAACAAATTGTACAAAATAAAGGCAAGACCCTGGCAAGCGAAGGTATTGACGCTAACTTTTATGACATATTAAACTATGCAATTTTTGCGCTTATCTTATCTGAATAAATTTTATTCTTTCTAAATTAAATGAAATGAAAATAGTAGTAAATATTTCCCGTGTAATAGTTGGAATACTTTTCATTTTTTCGGGATTAGTAAAAGCAATGGACCCGCACGGGCTTGCTTACAAAATGCAGGAATTTTTTGATGTATGGGCGATGAATAAAAGCCTGTCTCCTTTTATGTTTTGGCTTAGTGATTTTGCGCTTCCTTTTTCAATTATCATGATCACGCTGGAAATTATTGTGGGCGTAGGAATTTTATTAGGAGTATGGAAAAAGTTTTTTACCTGGCTTATTTTATTGCTTATTATTTTCTTTGCTTTTCTTACAGGATACGCGGCACTTTCCGGTAAGATTGCTACCTGTGGTTGTTTTGGCGATTGCATTCCCCTGACTTCCATGGAATCTTTTATCAAGGATCTTGTCTTATTAGTATTGGTTTTGATTCTTTTCTTTGGAAGAAAATATATTATTCCTTTGTTCAATCCGGCATTTAATATTTTGCTCGTTACCATTTCTACTTTTTTGGTTTTATATTATCAATGGTTTGTGATGAGACATTTGCCAACGGTGGATTGTCTTCCTTTTAAGAAAGGAGGAAATATTTTGCAACTGCGTAAAATGCCTGCAGATGCGGTTCCTGATGTGAAGGAATATACGTTTGTTTATGAGAAAAATGGGATGAAGCAGAATTTTACTATCAAAGATCTTCCGGATTCAAGCTGGCATTTTGTAAGCAGGGAAGATATTATTATAAAGAAAGGAAAAAACAATGAACCGCCAATCAAGGATTTTGACCTTATCACCCTTTCAGGAAATGATACTACCAATTCAGTGCTGAGCCTTGATGCTTCTTATTATTTATTTTTTGTAAATGATTTTGAAAATACAGCGCATTGGATCAATAATTTTGCGAATATCTATCGGCATGCAAAGCAAACCAACAGGCTTATATATATTGTAACCCCACAAATGGAAAAGGCAAATGAATTTTTTAATTTAAAAAGTAAATACCATATTCCTGTTTTTAGCCTTGATGCCACAGCATTTAAAACGGCAGCACGCACCAACCCGGAATTGTATTTAATGAAAGGGCCAATTATTAAGGACAAATGGGGCTGGGCTGATTTAAGCGATGCTTTGGATAAATAAATCGAAGACTATTTTTAATATGTATTCCCACAAAAAAAGGCGCAGGCATTTCGCCCGCACCTTAAACCAAACATGAGAAGTTATTGGAGTAAATAAATAAATACCTGTATTTTATATTTTACCATAAAGGTTTTCCAGCATAATAATCCAGCACTTTCTCTCTCAATACAAAATCGTATTTTGAAGTTATCAGGTTATTTTGAGCCCGGTTCAGATTATTTTTAGCAATGAGATAATCCACAGAAGTGATCGCGCCTGCATTGAAGCGTACTTCTGCGGACTTGAATGATTCTTCGAATGCGTTTTCCTGCTCTAATAATAATTTATACTTGTCTGATGCAGAAGTAAGATTGACAAATGCCCGCTCAATGGCTTGCTGCAACTGAGTTTTGGTGTTTTGCTCAATATATTCATCGTTTTTTAAATTGAGCTTCGCCAATTTCACCTGGTTTCTGATATGGCTTGCATTGAACAGCGGAATCGTTAACCCGAGGTTGACTGCAGAAAAAAGATTGTTGCTCAATTGGTCGCCAAAACTGATTTTTCTGGAGGCATAATTATCCTGTTTCACAAACACTGGGTATTGTGAATTATCGATCTTTACATAATTGGATGATTGGCTTTCTGTGGTATTCACAAAATAATCACGGGTGGCTACACTCGAATAATTAGTGTTGAGGCTGCCGCCAAGCGAAAGTGTGGGAAACAATTCTCCTTTAATAGAGCGGATATTTTTTTCAGCGCTTTGGGTTCTGAGTTTTGTTGCCTGCACCTGTGCAAATTGTTGCAAAGCTGTTTGGTAAATTTCGCCGGGAGTGCCTGAATAATCGGTATTAAAATTTTCTGCCGGAATTTTTTCTAATTCCAGGTTTTGATTATAAGGAATGTTCAAAAGCTGAACCAGATTGAGTTTGGCAGTTGCCAGGTTGTTTTTGTTATCTGCTATTGCTACCTGGTCAGTGGCCAGTTGACCTTTCATATCAAAAAAATCAGCCGGCAAAATTGCGCCGGATTGATTCAGGATTCCGAGGCGTTCCACTTGCTTTTCTGTTACCAAAACCTGGTTTTGCGATTGCTTCAGCATTTCTTCCGCACTCAATACCTGCAGGTAAGCAAGAATAATATTAATTGTCAGGTTATCTTTTGCCTGCTGCAATTCCATCTTCGAAGCTTCATAACCCAGTTTGTTTGCTTTGACCTGGTTTTGCAAATAAAACCCGTTGAACAATAAAAGATTACTGGCCGCACTGTAATTTGCATAATTTACTTTTTGATCAATATAAGAATTGGTAAAGGGATCAATACTGCGTCCAAAGTTTTTACCGTAGTTCGCACTGGCGTTCAAATCCGGAAGCATGTATTCTTTTGATTGCTTCAGATCCACTCCGGCTTTTTGCATTTGCAGATCTGCCTGCAAAACATCAATGTTATTTTTGATGCCGATTTCAACTGCTTCTTTTAAAGTCATTGAATCCTGCGCCGAAGCAAACAAAACAAACGCCGATAACACTATGCTTAAAAAAACTGATTTCATATAATTTTCTCTTTTATAAAATTTAATTTATTCATCAATATATTCACCAATCACTACTTCTCATTTTCAATTATTGTTCTGCACAGATTCCACTCTGCCATCCAGCAAATTGATAATTCTTGATCCGTAATTGGCATTTTTTTCTGAGTGGGTAACCTGGATGATCGTTACTCCTTCATTATTTAATTCTTTAAATAGTTCCATGATTTCTTCCCCTTGTTTTGAATTTAAATTGCCGGTGGGTTCATCTGCTAAAATCAATTTGGGTTTTACAATTAAAGCTCTTGCTATACCAACGAGTTGTTGTTGTCCACCGGAAAGTTGAGTAGGAAACAAATCCTTTTTGCCTACGATCTGAAAACGGTCGAGAATATCAGCTACCATTGCTTTCCTCTCAGAACTTTTGATGTTCTGATACAGCAAAGGAGTTTCAATATTTTCATAAACTGTCAGTTCATCGATAAGATGATAAGCCTGAAACACAAAACCGATGTGGCTTTTGAAGAGATGCGATCTTTGTTTTTCTTTCATAGAAAAAACATCTTCACCCATAAAAGTATATTGACCTTCATTAGGCTCATCCAGCATTCCGATAACGTTAAGTAAAGTAGATTTCCCCGATCCTGATGGCCCCATGATGGAAATAAATTCTCCTTCATTTACATCAAGATGAATATCTTTTAAAACAAAAGTCCGGTTGGCTCCGTTATTGTACCATTTGAAAATTTTTTGTAAAGAGAGCATGTTATTTGTTTATTGGTTAATTAATTTATTATTATTCAAATTTCTTTTGTCAGCCTCACCCCAACCCCTCTCCGGAGGAGAGGGACGTGCTCTGAAAAATTCATTTCCGCAGTAAATCAATAAATAAATTGAATTTTCATTCTTCATTTTTAATTGTTATCCAATCCCCCTCCTTTGGAGCAGTTAGGCGAGGCTATTCACTTCTCAAACTCTTTACCGGATTGGCCAGCGCTGCTTTGATGGATTTATATCCAACTGCGATCCATGCAACTATTATTGAAATTAGAATGGCCATCAGGAATATTCCCATGTTCATTTTTATTCTGAAAGTAAAATTCTGCAACCAGTTGTTCATCATGTACCAGGCCACAGGAACCGCAATCACAGAGCCAATCAGAATAAGAGCCGTGAATTCCTTTGAGAAAAGATAAACAATACTTTTTAAGGAAGCGCCCAACACTTTCCTTACCCCAATTTCTTTTGTTTTTTGAATCGCCATAAAAGAAACCAATCCATATAGGCCCAGGCATGAAATTAAAATGGCGATGCCTGCAAAAATTTTATACAGCAATGCCAACTGATCTTCCTGCTGATAAAATTTCGCAATATTTTCATTCATAAATGAAGTGGTGTAAGCATACTCCGGAAAATATTCATTCCACATGGATTCAATTTTTGCTTTTGTTTTGGGAATATTTGAAGAATGCAATTTGATGGCGGTAATGCCATAAAATTTTTTAGTCTGACAAATCAAAGTGGGTTTGATTTCCTCTCTTAATGAACTGGTTTTAAAATCTTTTACCACTCCTACAATTTTTTTCCAGTCGTTGCTGCCGATCCGGATTTCTTTTCCAACAGCAGTTGTAGGATCTTTTATGCCTAATTGCTTTGTCAGCGTTTCGTTAATCACCACATCATTGATGGTGTCGCTTTTCTCAAAAGCTTTCCCCGCTAAAAATTGAATTTCAAAAGTTTTAAAATAATCTTCATCTGCAAATTTCAGGCTTAACTGGAACTTTTCATCAGGCCTGTGATCATAAGCGAAATTGGTGAACCACCCGTTATACGATGAAGGAGCATCGGCATTGAAACTCACTGATTTCATACCTGGCAGTTGTAATAATTTTTGTTTATAGGCATCTTCACGTGCATGAAATGTGCTGTCTGAATTGGAACTTAATAAAAGAATAGCATCCTGGTTAAAGCCGAGGTCTGCATTTTTTACAAAACTCATTTGAGTGATGGCTACTATGGTTCCGATGATCAGAATCTGTGAAATGGCAAATTGCAATACCACCAATCCTCTTCTGATAGAAATACCGCCTATGGTGGCAGATGAAATTTTGTTTTTCAGGGCCAATGCAGGTTTAAATCCCGAAAGAATAAAAGCCGGGTACGTGCCTGCCAGTAAGATAATGACTGCACATAAAATAGTTAAAAAAGAAAAAGTCTGCCAGTTGAATAACGAAAGTGGTTCGCTGATCAATGCTATATTTTTAATGAAAGGAAGACAAACAGATGCAATTCCTATTCCTGCGGCAACAGCAGCAATTACGATAAATGTTGTTTCCCCCATTATTTGCCTGAATAATTGCGGGCGATTGCTTCCCAAAACTTTTCTGATCCCGATTTCTTTGCTTCGGCTCACTGCCTGCGCAGTTGAAAGATTGATAAAATTGATGCAGGCCATAATGATAATAAACAACCCGATTAGAGACAAAGTCCACAAAGTGGTTTTACTGGTGGTATGATCTCCAAAAATCGGGAACCGTTTATCGAAGTGAACATCACTTAAGGGTTGCAAAAAATTAGTTCTGAGTGTGCCGGTGCCTTTATAATTTTTATTATATTTTTTATTGAATGACAATAACTGGTGGTTGATGTTTTTTGAAGAAACATTTTGCGGCAACAGCATAAACACCTCAAAGTTGCTTGAAGTAGAATTCCAGTTATCCGCATAAGAATATCTTTCGGCATTGGCTTGCACGGTTTTGTAAGAGGTAATTATTTCAAGTGGAAAATCTGTATTGGAGGGCGGATCTTTTATGATGCCGGCAACTTTTACTAAAACGTCATTATCTAATTTCAAATATTGTCCCGGTGCTTTTCTCCAGTCCCCAAAATATTTATTACCCAATTTTTGCGACAGCACGGTATTATTGGGTTCTTCCAAAACTGAAGGCGAACCTTCCAGCCAATCATAATGAAATACCTGAAAAAATTGAGGATCACAAAAAAAGAAACCGGTTGGTTCGATGAATTTTTTATCAGCCTGGATATTATCTTTTTGGTCTTTGATTACCGTTACCTGGCTGCCAAAACTTGCAAACATAGAGCCAATGGTTATTTGAGGAAACTCAGATCTTAATGCTACCAAAGCCGGAACTGGTATTCCCGGGTTATAGGTGATTCCATCCTCAAATTTATCTTGCGTTACCACATGGTAAATCCTGTCATAATTGGATTGAAAAGTATCGTAGCTAAGTTCATATTTTATCACTGTAAAGAGAAGCAAACATGACGCTATGCCGATGGCGAGACCTGAAATATTGATTACAGAAAATGATTTATGCCTTGATAAATTGCGCAAAGCGATTTTAATATAACTTTTGACCATTTGCCTTTTATATTTTAGTGAAATAAATCATTCCCTTTTTCTCTCATAAATTAATGCCACTATTATAAATGCTGTTTTTCAGTAAGTTACGGAAATAAAAAAATGCAAGTTGTTCGGTTTTGATACACTCTGTGTCCTGAATTGATACATGAGTGATAGTATCATCAACGAAATAGTAAATGAATAAATAAAATCAATTTCTATTTTGAAGTTATTGCAAGAATTCCATTAAATTAAAAAAGCTAAACTACATTTGGTAGTTCTCAATACCTTCCTTTTAAACCATTCAATTTATGAAACCCGCTTCCATTCATGACATCAAAAAAGAATTGTTGAATCATGATTCAAAGCAAATGATTGGATATTGCCTCCGGCTCGCAAAGTTTAAAAAAGAAAATAAAGAAATGCTTTCATTTTTACTTTTTGAAGAGGAGAATATTTCCAATTTTATTGTTTCTGTAAAAAATGAAACAGAAGAAGAATTCAAACAAATAAATACATCAAATATTTATTTTATAAAAAAAAGCATACGAAAAATTTTACGAAATGTCAATAAGCAAATCCGGTTTTCAATGTCAAGGCAGGTTGAAATAGAATTGCTGATACATTTTTGCAATTGTTTTATTCTGCATTCTATCCCAATTGAAAAAAGCCGCCCGCTTTCTAACTTATACCAAAACCAGTTGAACAAGATTGAAAAATTATTAGCGTATTTGCATCCGGATTTACAGCATGACATGCAAAAGCAATTGATCAGATAATTGTTGCCTTTTTTAATTTTTTTTTTATCTTTATTGTTCATCAAAAAAAAGGAGGTATTCATGCAATCTAAAGTCAGATCATGGATGCCTGTTTCTAATTTTTAAATCAGGTGCAGGCATCCTTTAAAATAATCTGCGACGTGTTTCAGCGTCACTACCACCGGAATTTCCCGGTGGTTTTTCTTTATCTTTTTCTAAATTGAAAAAGGGAATGATTGTTGTAAATAGATTTCTTAACAAATTAATAATTATATCATTTAAAAATTCATCAAAATGAGCACAAAAAAAATTATCCCGGTCTTATTAATGGTCTTTGGTATTTCTTTCGTTACTCCTACTTTTGCAGCTAAGACGATTCCTGTAAAAACTGAGGTTCCTAAAGAAGTTCGTGCACAACAAATTGAAAACAGGCTTATCCAAATTCGGGATATGGATAAAAGCAACTTGTCCGGCACAGAGAAAAAGGAATTAAGAAAAGAAGTAAAAAGCTTAAAGAAAGAAGCCCGTTCACAGGGAATTTATCTTTCCATAGGCGCCATCATCATTATTATTTTACTCCTGATTCTTTTATTATAATAGATGTTTTTTTAAATGAAATGCCCGCTGTCAAAGCGGGCATTTTTTTGAATTGAAATTATTCAATTAAGTTTTCTTGGCACTTGCCACCAGTGCGACACCGACTATTGCAAGAACGCCACCTACATAAGTTGGCCATCCATACCAATGATTTTCTGTCTTGGTTACCTGGATCGGGCCGGCATCAATTATATTTTTTTTCTCAGGAATAGACACTCCTTTTACAATAATCATTACAATGCCAATGGCAATTAGAATCCAACCAACTGCTTTCATAATTTATTATTTTTATGGTGAATACAAAATATAAATTATTTTATAACAATTTAAGTGCCGATTAGCTGATTTAAAAATTCGCTCCGGTTTTTATTGTATTCTTTTAATTTCAATAATGGATACCTCATCATCTTTTTACATAATTTAGCTGTGATGGCTACGCAAATATTTTCTAACATAAAGCTTTTGGTAAATACCCGGCAAACTGCCAGCAGTGTCAGGGGTGAAGATCTTTCAATTTTACCTTGCCTTCAAAATGCGTATTTAATTATTGAGAACGATATAATATCTGAAATTGGCAGCATGGATGATTTCAGGTTTGCCACGGAAGGAAAAATTTTACCCAATCATACCTTTGTTTTACCTTCCTGGTGTGACAGCCACACTCACATAGTCTTTGCAGGCAGCCGTGAGGAAGAATTTATTGATAAAATACAAGGATTAAGCTATTCAGAAATTGCTGAGCGGGGTGGTGGCATTTTACATTCCGCAAAAAAATTAAATGAAACTTCTGAAGACGAGCTTTTCAATTCGGCCTGGGAAAGACTGGAGGAAGTAAGCCATCTCGGCACCGGGGCTATCGAAATAAAAAGCGGTTATGGATTATCCGTCGAAGGAGAGTTAAAAATGCTTCGTGTCATTAAAAAATTAAAAGAAAAAAGTCAGCTTAAAATTAAATCTACTTTTCTTGGCGCCCATACTTTTCCTTTGGAATACAAGGAAAATCACAATGGATACATAGATTTACTCATTCATGAAATGCTTCCGGTAATAGGCAAAGAAAAATTAGCAGATTATGTGGATGTGTTTTGTGAAACGGGTTTCTTTTCTCCCGGAGAAATGAAAATAATTTGCGAAGCTGCAAAAAAATATGGATTAAGACCCAAGCTTCATGTCAACCAGTTGAACAGCATTGGTGGAATTGAAACCGGCATTTCTGCCGACGCCGTTTCATTAGATCATTTGGAAACTTTGAATGAAAATGAAATTCAGCTACTGGGAAAATACAAAGCCATTTCTACACTGTTACCGACTGCTGCATTTTTTTTAAGAATGCCCATGCCACCCGCACAAAGCCTTATCCATGCGGGCGCCGCAGTTACATTGGCTTCCGATTATAATCCGGGTTCTTCGCCTTCAGGCAATATGAATTTCGTGATTTCTCTTGCCTGCATTCAGATGAAAATGTTGCCCGAACAAGCTATAAATGCGGCAACCATCAATGGCGCTTGTGCAATGGAAATTGAAAAGGATTTTGGAAGTATTGCTGTTAACAAAAAAGCAAATTTAATTTTTACCAAACCAATTCCTTCCCTTGCTTATCTTCCCTATTCGTTCGGAAATAATTTAATTGACCAGGTGATGATCAATGGTTCTTTTGTTTAAATTGAAGAAAAATAATTATTTAAAAATTGAGATCTTATGCCAGAGCACTTTAAACGGTTTGATAAAACTAATATCCTTGCCCGTATCCATCTCCGGAAATTTGAAACTAAGCTCGGCGAAATCGTTCAGTGCGATGCTTCAGGTGAATTGGAACAAGCGATTTCTGCCACTTCTGCCAGGTATATCATTTTCGGGATCCCTGAAGATATTGGTGCGAAAGCCAACCTTGGAATAGGCGGGGCAGATTCGGCCTGGTTTTCTTTTTTGGATTCCTTTTTAAATATTCAAAGCAATGATTTTTTAGACGGTAAAAATATTTTTGTTGCAGGTTATTTCAATTTTACGGCTGCTGAAAATCTGATCAATGTAAATGCTGACACCCATGAAGAAAAAATAATTGCCTACCGTTCCCTGGTTTCAAAGATGGATGAAGCAGTAGAAGAAGTTGTAAAAATAATTACTCAAAATCAAAAAATACCCATCATTATCGGCGGTGGGCATAATAATGCTTATCCGGCTATAAAGGGCGCTGCCAAAGGATTGTACAAAGCAGAGCTTTTGCCATTGGCTCAAATTAATTGTGTAAACCTGGATGCACATACCGATTATCGCCCCATAGAAGGAAGGCATTCTGGAAATGCATTTCGGTATGCGGATGAAGACGGGTATTTGAATAAATATTGTGTGATCGGCGTTCATGAAAATTATTTGCAGCAAAATGTTTACACAGATATTGTCAATAATCCCTTTGTGGATTTTATTACTTATGAAGACATTTTCATTCATGAAAAAAGAGATTTTATCCAGGCGGTTGCTCATGCTACCAGTTTCACTTCAGATAATTTTACCGGAATTGAGCTGGATATGGATTCAATTCAAAATGTGTTAAGCAGCGCCTCGTCGCCTTGCGGAATAAATTCCTTGCATGCAAGGCAATATTTGAATTTTGTAGCAATGGATTCGAAAGTAGCTTATGTGCATATTTGTGAAGGAGCTACCAAACTGGATAACGGGCAAACCGATTCTTCCACAGGGAAACTGATCAGTTATTTAGTAAGCGATTTTGTAAAAGCGAATTCAAGGATGAAATAAAATACATTTTTTTAATTTGGAAGAATTGTTCTTCTATAGTGAATCCATTTTTAATCACTATTTCTGTTTTGTCAAAAAAACCTTTGCAACGGGAAGATTACATGGGATACAATTTTAGAAAAAAGAATAATATTTCTTCACAAGCTGTTCACAACATTCACTTCCATTTACTTTTTCCTTTAAGTATATTTGGCGATACTGAACGGTAAAATCAAAATTATGACGCTGTAAAAGTAAAGTCTTGAAAATTTCTTTCTTTTGCGCAAAAAATTTAAAAGATAAATGGCTGACAAAGATTTATTTGATTACAATGAAGAATCCATCAGGAGCTTGGACTGGAAAGAACATATCCGTCTTCGCCCGGGAATGTATATCGGTAAACTGGGTGACGGCAGCAGTCCCGATGATGGGATTTATGTTCTATTAAAGGAAGTGATAGATAATTGTATTGATGAGCATACAATGGGATTTGGTAAACATGTTGATGTTACTATTGAAGACAAAAAGGTTTCTGTGAGAGATTATGGCCGGGGAATTCCTCTTGGAAAAGTAGTGGATGTGGTAAGTAAAATTAATACGGGCGCCAAATATGATAGTAAGGCGTTTCAAAAAAGTGTGGGTCTTAACGGCGTAGGAACCAAAGCTGTAAACGCTTTGAGTGAATATTTTAAAGTGTCCTCTTTTCGCGAAGGCAAACAAAAAACTGCTGAATTTGAAAGAGGAAAATTAATAAGCGATAATAAAGAATCAAAAACAACGGAAGATAATGGTACGGAAGTAACCTTCATTCCTGATGAAAAGATATTTAAAAATTATCATTACATCCGTGAATTTATTGAAAACCAATTCTGGAATTATTGTTTCCTGAATGCCGGGCTGATCATCAATTACAATGGAAAAAGATATGTAAGTAAAAATGGTTTGCTGGATCTTCTGGAACGAAAAACGAATGTGGATGAATTGAGGTATCCGATCATTCATTTAAAGGGAGAAGATATTGAGGTGGCCATCACTCACAACAATCAATATGGAGAAGAATATTACAGCTTTGTAAACGGCCAGTTTACCACGCAGGGAGGAACGCATCTTTCAGGTTTCAGGGAAGGATTTGTAAAAACCATCCGTGATTTTTATAAAAAAGATTATGATGCTTCAGATATAAGAGGAAGTATCTGCGCTGCCATCAGTATTCGCGTTCAGGAGCCCGTTTTTGAAAGCCAGACCAAAACGAAATTGGGATCGACTTTGATGTTTGAAAAAGGCCCGGCCGTAAAGACGTTTATAACTGATTTCCTGGGGAAAGAACTTAATAATTTTCTTCATAAAAATCCTTCGGTTGCAGATGAATTAAAGAAGAGAATAGAGCAGAACGAAAGAGAGCGGAAAGATATGGCTGGAATAAAAAAGCTGGCCAACGAACGTGCGAAAAAAGCCAATCTCCACAACAAAAAATTACGCGATTGCCGCTACCATTTTAATGATGAAGCAGAAGGGAAAAACAAAGAAGAAATCAACGCGAAGAAAATGGAGACCACGCTTTTTATTACTGAAGGAGACAGCGCCAGCGGGTCAATTACCAAATCCCGCAATGTAGAAACACAGGCGGTTTTCAGCCTTCGTGGAAAGCCTTTAAACAGTTTCGGGCTGACTAAAAAGATCGTGTATGAAAATGAAGAATTCAATCTTTTGCAACATGCATTAA
>JBIQMJ010000085.1:0-14142 GCA_044463445.1 Segetibacter koreensis | reverse complement strand
TACCAATTCAATCTCCCATTTTCGAAAAAAAGTTCGCAAATTCAATTATAAAAGTACATGACCGGTGAAAGATCAATTGTTGGACTCTAAAAAGGTCGTGTAGCAATTTCGATTAAAAAATCTTTAATTTCTTTTTGTGTCGGCGGCTCATCAATTAAATAATCAACTTCCTCGGTGTAATCAATATCTTTATGGAATACCAGTTGATTTCTGAATAGCTTTTCATTGATTTGTTCCGGGAAATATTGCTTTGCTCTTTCCACTATTTGACTTAAAGTATAAAAATGTTTTAGAATAAAATATAGATCTACGTAATCTTTCCACTTCGATCTTCGTCCTAACGCAAGAACTTTCATTGCAGCCAGATCTAGTAAAGAAGGCATTGTAATGATATCCATAAAATTTTCCGTATGTTCAATCTGATAGGGATAATATAGAAATGTACATTTAACTTCGTTGATACTGTAATGACGCTGATCCTCATCAACATACAATGGGATCACCTTCATCTGTAACCTTTCTACTTCAGAAATTATCTTTTTTCTATTGAGAGGTGAATTCGTAAATAAGTCAAAATCTATTGATCGCCGGTGACCGATGTGCAATGCAATAGCTGTTCCACCTGCTAAGTAATAACTCCTCTTAAATCTCTTTAATAAAGGAAATAAATCCTTCTGTTTACTGGTCAGGATCTCGCTTTGCATGTCTGCGGAAATATAGCTGGAAATAATTGGAAACTAACTCCTTATAATTGTTTTTTCTTCGGTTACCTGCCATTTGTTTATAAAAAATCACTGCTACCCGATCTATGCCTAATACGTCAAATAAACGCTTCACGGCAATCTCATCTCCATAATTAAGAAGAGTTTCCACTACCTGCTCTTCACTCAAATTCTCCTTCCTGTCAACCGGTGTGTACCAGAATAAATCACGGTAATCATTGATCAGTTGTCTATATGCATTTTTATCCATGTCTTTCAGAAACTGTATTAATGTAATAAAGTTACGATTTTCCTACTCTTTTACCTTTCACCTTTTACTTTTTACCTTCCAATTTTTACCTTCCAACCCTGAACTTCCCTTAAACGACCTGTCATACCACCAGATCATTGCAAATATCAGCAGGTAAGCGAAAATATTAAACCAGGTATGATGATCAATTCCAAGAGGCATGGGCCAGCCTTTGTTGATGGCTGTCAGGAACAAGGTGATGCGGATCACATTGATGAGCCACAAAGCCAGCACACCAAAGACGATCCATACAATTTTTTTTAGAAATCCTCCTTTGTTAGCCACTACAAAGGCGATCCAAAAACTATATACTCCGTACCCTACACAATCCATGGCAATGATCACCCCATTTCCCCCTGCAAAACTGATCATAAACCATTCGGGTTCTGTTTCTGTCGGAATATGAAACCATGACAAGATAAAGCCCGTAGCATGGATGAGCGACATCTTGATCCAACTGACATAATCAAAATATTTTTGAACAGTAGGGCTGTACCATCCCACCGGCGAGGCCAGCCCTATGATTGCCAGTGTACCATAATATAAAATACAGAATACCAGCCCGAATTTCAGGAGGTAGATCCAAAGATTTTTATCTTTATAAAAAGCAGTATTCATAGGGGTAAATGGTCAATTGTGAATCTTCAATCGCGAATGTACCGGTCGGGTGCCTGGGGAATATCTGGCCTGATGGGAAAGGCTATTCAATTCGTTCCAACATTTTTATTTAAAAATTACGCCTCACCCCAACCCTCTCCCAGGGGAGAGGAGGAAGACATGTATTCAAAGTTTAAATTTATCATTTATTGTGGAGCTTCTAATAAGCTGGGCAATTAATTATTAGAAATTCTATGTTTAATATAGGTTTCCGGAGTAAAGACCGGTAAAGTACTGTGCTTATAATCTCTTACGTTTCGAGTTATTATCAGGTCAATTTTCCTGTTTTTTACAGCAGAAAAATGTTGCAGCGCATCCTCAAAATCGTTAAAGTCTGAATGAAGAGCATTCATAATTATTTCACGGTCCATGGTTACTACATCAATGATTGTCAGGAGTTCTTTCAATTTCTCTACAACTTTTGCCTGGGTACTGTTCTTCTTCAACAAATAATAAGCATTGCTTACAATTACGGGGGTAACAAATCCGGAGATTTCCTTTAATTCACACCATCTCAAAATTTTTGCAGTATCATCACCGTATGGCTTCCTGTCGAAGAAGAAGTCCAATATCACATCTGTATCCAGGAGAATCTTATCCACTATAATCCGTATTTCTTTGATAGTTCAGATTCAAGTTCTTTTTTATAATTAATGCTGCGGGCCTTAAAGGACCCTTTCAGGGATTTTATCATAGGAGATAATTCGTCTTTTTTTGGAGAATACGGATCTTTTGTAAAAGTTTTCAAATAATTTTCTACAAGATTGGACAAGCTATTGCCGGTGGTTTGAGCATATTCCTTCGCTTTTTTAATAACTGATTGATCTATTGTTAAAGTAAGTTTTGAATTCATTGTTTATTATCTTTATTTTCAAAGGTAAACTATTTATTAACACGTATAAAACGACCAATAAGTATACGTGTACCTTCACTCACGACTCACCCCTTCCCCCAAACATCTCCCCATACCCCCTTCTAATCTCCTCCATATCCACCTTCCCCTCAGCATATCCAGAAGCTCCCCGGCTCCACTGCTCCAATTCCTCCAAATCCATCCGGGCGAAATATCCGATAGCCTCTGAGAGTTCAATACCGGAATCCGGGGAAACATTTATCCCCGCTTTTAATTCCTTCAAATCATTCCACGGAGTATTGTGGCTCGTAATCACCGGCCTGCCTGCTGACAAGGCCTCATAAATAGCGTGGCCAAAATTCTCACTTTCGCTGGGAAGAATAAAGACGTGCGCCCTTTGTAAAACTCCCGCTACTTTTTGTGGCTCTACTTCCCTGTGATATTGAACGGTAACATTCTGAGGCAGCTTTTTGATCTGCTCGTTACATTCATACCAGTAATCTTCATCTTTTATGGGCCCATAAATATCGTATTGTACTTCATCCTCCGGTTTCTCCAGGGCCTGCAGCACCAGCAGGATATTTTTCATCGGGCTGATAATTGCCACCGTTACCAATCGAAGTTTTCCCGTCTCTTTCCCAGGAAGAGGCAATGGAGGAAGTTTATTGGGAAAATTACCCGCCACAAATACCTTTGCCGGCTTACCGAAATAATTTTGGATATATCTGGCCTCTTCTGAATCGGTCGCATGGAAATCAACGTTATAATGGTATTCCAGCAATTTAAAAAATAGTAAATAAAGCTTTTTCTTCCACTTTTTCTGAGCCAAAGCTCCCGGGTGCAGCATTCCTCTTGTGGATAGAATTTTTCTTGGCCCCTTACAAAAAAGCATCGGCACTATATTAAAATGCCAGGAAAACAGTCCAATGATGAAAAGAATGTCCGGCTTCTGCAACTCTACCTGCTTTACTAAAGTATCACTGATCTTTCCAGGTGCGGCATACCACACCTTTGTATTTTCATGGAAAGTTATCCATTCGCCTGCCCGGACATTCTCCAACTGTGCGCCATTTAAATCTACATCTGCGCAAAAAATAAAATACTCCACCCCTTCCCGGTATTCCTTCACCAGGTTGGCAACAGATTGCACCGGACCTCCCGCCCGGAAGGCCGGAACAAACCAGGGAATAGTAATGAAGATTTTTTTTAAAGGCATTAATGATTCACTTGTCAGGTTTACGAATCCGAAGCGCTATCGTGCAGGCCACGGTAGCAGGGCAGATGCTTCCAGCCATCCTGAACCGCGATGGAAGAGGCGGGAGGCTAAAGCCGACTGAACCCTGTGCCTTAAAGTTAATCGTTCAGGCCGCAAAAGCAAGCGTCCCGACCGGGTTCAGAAACCCGCCGGTAAATATAAAAATCCGCGAAGGTGGAATTTTCGATTTTATTGGAAAGTGTAAACTCTGGTATATTGTCTTTAATCCAATCAGAAAACCTACGGTGCCTGACGTGATAATTGGTATCACTTTCCACATTCCAGGCATAAATAATAACATATCTTGTCGCTGCAGCAAATAATTGCTTCATATAATTCTCATACACTTTTTCTTCAATCAGGTGATAAATAACATCAAGAGAAATGGCCAGTTCTGCTGTTAGTTTTGTTGTTTTTTTACCTGGGAGAAAAAACTGTTTAGAGGAATCGTTTTTACATACTTCCCTGCATTTTTCAATTGCAGTGGCAGAAACATCAAGGCCTATATAAGATGGAAAATGAAATTGCATTGCCTGGTTGCCATCTCCGCATCCAAAATCGATTACACTTTTTATTTGATGTTTTGCAGCAAACTCATTTAATATATCGGCTTTATAAGCCGCATTCCTGCCATAAGAACCCAAACCGGAATTGCCGTTTTTACGGTACCGCTTTTCCCAATAAATGGCTGATCCCGGGAAAATCCAATTCCTGGCTTTTTTAACTACTCTTGTGATTAATACATTTTCCATTGTGCTTTTCCGGCTATTTTATGAGGCAGATAAAACTTTTGTAGTGAGTTTTTGTTTTTTATTCTGCACCTTGCTCAAATCTTTTTTCCAGAATAGCAGCATCATATAAATTAAAAAACAGGATTTCACCAAATGGCCCAAAGAGGTTTGCAATTCACAATCAGGGCGCATAGGATAATAAAAAACAAGGGGAGTAAAAAGTAATAAAAACGGATAGGCTTTACTGAATTTATAAAATCCGTTCAGCACCTCACTGAATAAAAGTCCCAGGAAAAACATAAAAATGCATCCGCCCAATATGCCGAAATTAATATAGCCATCCCCCATTGCTCCCAGTGCCATAGAAGTGCCCGGGGCCAATGGAATGCGCGAATATTTCATAAAAATAGTACGATCGCCTGCGTTTAATTTGTGGGGGGCTATTATCCTCGGCAAAAAGGCCGCTTCGAGGATTTGCATCAATTCTTTCCCATTCTGATAAGGTACTACTTCAGGAACTGTGTTCATTATGTTGGTAACAATGAAACCCTGGTTGATTCTGACATTGCTGGAAGCAAGTCTTCTATAACTAAAAGCAGAGCCACTGTTCTCGTCATAGGTTTTTTCAAAAACATCAATATTTCCAGCCTGCGTCCTTAACGTCTGCCTGTAATCTCCTTTCAGTTGTTGGATGATCACTGCCATTAAAATAAAACCGGTTGTTGCAGCGGCTTTTACAGTCACATTGGGCTTGAATTTGATCGCCAATACCGCGCCCAGCATGATCAGCCAGGTGAGCAGGTCATGAAACATGGCGCCCGACAAAGAAGAAGCAATGATGGAACTGAAGACCAGTACCATCAACCATAATTTCAATTGCCTGCTTCCCAGCAAAAGCATGAATAATCCGATGTACTTAAAACCTCCCAGTAATACAAAAACAAATGCCAGCTCAGAACCAAAGCTACCGGAAATATAGCCGGAAAGAAAACCGACACCAATAAAAATATAAGGCAACTGCCCAGAGTTATCGATAAATTTTCTTATTTCCTGCTCATTAATAATTTCACCTTTTAGTTTGCCTGCTGTGACATGTAGCCCGAGAATAAAAAGAATGACGGCCGGAATGGCATATCCGAAATAGTCGGCTTCCGGGATTCGCATGATATAATTCTGATACTGGTATTGATCAAGCCCGTTATAGGCAAAAGTAGCCCCAAGCAACATTTGTACACACATTAAAGTTCCCGCCAGGTAACGTATGGGAATCACAGCCCCAATAGAAAAGAACAATAATAAAAACTGCTGAAGAGTAATCGCCAGGGCAAAAAGGCTCCACCAGCTCATCGCAGGCCACAATATTTTTATTAGAAGCAGTATTAAAATATAAACTCCCCAATTGAATTTTACATAAAATAAAGTGGGTAAAGTCATTTTTCCTGAAGTGTTTTTAAGAATAAAATTGCCTGCTGACTTCTTCCTTCATAACTATATCCATCAGTCAATGATCTTTGGCGGGCATTTTTTCTTACGGTATTTGCCTTGTCAATTGAAAGATTTTCTATTTCCATAATTTTCCTGCAACATGATTCCACATCTTGGAATAAAAATATCTCCTCATTTTCTTTAAAATACAGTTGGTGATCTTCGGTGAAAGGCGCCAGTTGAATCGCCCCCACACCTCCTGCTTCAAATGTACGCATATTATGTGTGGTGAGATTATGAGGGCGCATTAAATTCAATTGAACCCTGTATTTTCTTAGTGTTCGCCAAAAGCCGTCACCGTACACAGGTTCGCAAATAGTAACATTTGGATGATTCACGTATCTTTTCCAGTTATTACCGTACACATCAATCTCAATACCCTTTTTAGCCAGGTCAGTGATAAATTTCCCCCGGGCTTCATCTGGGTTTCCCAGGAAGCATACCCGGTTGATTTCTTCAATATCCTCACATTCATGAAACAAATTTTCTTCCAGGTCAAATCCAAAAGGCAAGATTTCAGCCCGGATACCTTTCATCTCCATTTGTCTTTTATCCTCCCGGTTGTAGGTTAAAAACAAGTCGTATAAGCCAATTGAATGGCTCACATTTTCATTGCCGCTGCCTTTTCCGGAAAAAATAAAAGGGCTGTCGCCATTATAATTTGCCAAAAAAATTCCTTTTGCTTTGGCCCATGCCAGGGTTTCAGGAAAGATCTCCATTCCTTTAAACACCCAGATAATATCAGGTTTAAATTCCTCGACTACATTTTTAAACTTTTTATTGATCTGCTGTAATATCCGGGGAAAACCGGAGCGGTAGATCAGCTTATTAAAAATGTGCTTCTGGTAATAATCATAAAATAGGCTCTGGGCAGGAAAATGAACAACATTAATGCCTGATTGCCTTATATATTTTACGTAATAATTTTCTATCGCATATATTTTATCTGAACCGGTTATTAGCAACTTCATTTGTTGATATTTATTTCCCTTTGTGGTAAAATACAGATTGCGGTTTATGAATTAAGAATTATTAAATTGTTCTTTTCTTAATTCTTTTACAAGGGTTTCTATAATCCCAAAATGAGATTTTTGCTGAAATGAAACGGCTATATTATGAGAATAATCTGCAAAAGCTTTTCTCCTTTTGTCATTCATTGCTAATTGCTTAATTTTTTCTGCCAGATCTTTAATATTTCCAAATTCAAATACGTATCCATTCATTCCTTCCTGAACATCATCTTCATCTCCATAACTTCCACATTTGTCACTCAAAATAACCGGGCACCCCATCATAATTGCTTCGCTCACTGCAACTGAATGCGGCTCTACAGAAGCTGGATGCACATATATATCAGAGGCTGCATAATAAGACGGCAACTCTTCGATTTTTACAAAGCCGGGAAAAAACACTTTGCTTTTTTTCAATTCTTTCGATTTTTCTTGCCAGCACGTTTTTTTTTTCCCAGAACCCAAAATAAATAAAGTAAGGTACACACCTTCATTTTCCAGTAATTTCATCGCATCAATTATATGATCCTGGTTTTTCCATTCAACCAATTTTCCAACTACGGATAAAATGATCTCATTCTCACTAATGCCATATTTTCCCCGGATATTTTTTCTCAACAAGTCTATTTGCAAATAGCTTTCCTGGTACCTGGCAAAATCAATCGGATGATGCATCCCCAGCAACTTTTCTTCGGGAACGCCGTATTTTTTATAAAAATCTTCATTCCAATTTCCGAGGGTGAGAAAGTAATTGATGTCAGAAAAATAATTCCTGAGGTAGATCCTTTTGAAAAGCTCTTTTACCGTGTTTCTTTCATGAAGCAATTCACTATCTGAAATGTACGCAGTTCTTATCCCGTTCTTTACTGCCCAACGCTTGGCTCTCCGTTGTAATTTCTGAAAGTTGCCGTAAATAATAACAAGGCCTGGCTGAAAATTATCAAGTTCTCTTCCTAATGAAGGCGCGTCCAGGTTCTTATCTGGCTGGAGTACTTTGTTTCCATTTAAAAAAAGATGATCAAATTGATCAAGATGAAGATTGCCCCATGAAATTTCTTTCCTGAAATTTACGTCAGTGTATTTTTGGAGACCCAGCATTGAAGCAAAAAACACTTTTACTTCAACATTGCCGTTCTGAGAAAAGTTCACATACTGCGGGCAAAAATGTTGAATCGGGTGAGAAATAACAATCGCTATTCTTAATTTCGATTTTGCTGCCATTTATTGAGTTAAAGCGTAATACAGTTCCGAATATTCATCTTCATAAAAATATTGCGCATCTTTGCCCTCAAGTCCTTCCCTGCTTAAAACCTTCTCAATATTAAAAGCGTCTAAATTCTCAAAATCCACCGCCACAATTTTAGGATAAGCGTCTTCCCTTGCCAGGGACAAGGTGTACGTCATGGTTTTTGAAAACCACACATCCAGGCCACACGCAAGGTATTCGAATACCTTGTTAGGGGCATTGTATATCCAGTTATCTGAAACCGGCCTGTAGAGTACTAATCCCACATCATAAGCAGGAAGCAAACGGGGTAATTCTTTATAATTAACACCGCCATGATATTGAATACAATCGCAGCAGAGGGATCGCAAAAATTCTTTCGCCTTGTCATCAATATTGAAGGAATAAAAATCAAGAGTAAAAAGATCCTGATTTTTTATCACCAATTGGACTATTTCTTTCAGGTACATGGAGTCGTAGCCAAGGGCGCCCACATACACCAACCGGGTCTTACCTGCACTTCCGAAATCTGTTTTACGGGTTGCCCAATACTTGGAAGGATAGTTGGGCAATGAATGAAAAAGTGATTTCTTCGCAGTTTCCAAACGATTATCAGCGATCATCTTTTGCAGCCTTACCCCATTGGTTTGTGAAATCCAGGCAAATGAATCCGGATACATTTTTGTTTCCTGCCGGTGCATCGCTTTTACCAAAAACATATTGTGTGCATATTCTTGTGGCGTGAGGTATTCATGATAATGAGCCAACAATTTCAACTTAGATCCTCTCAGCTTTTTATACACGAGCGCAGGCCAGGAGGAAATCGTATCAAAATACAGGATGGATTGGGGCCGGTGTTTCACTAATAGTCGCAGGCTGTTAAGGTAAAAGAGAAGATATTGAAATAACCTGAAGCCCGACTTCGGAACAATCCCCCGCGTCCTGTTTATAACAATTTGCACCGAGTTATTTACATAAGCTTCCAACTCTTTCTTTTTATTATTTTTTGTAGTAATTACAACAATTTTCTCAGCCGCAGTTGTAGCCAGGTAATCCAATAAATTGCATACAGGCGGGTAAAGTTCCAATGGCTGAAAATGAATAATAACTATAGACTGTGCAACCGGGTTTTTCAATCAGATCTTTCCTTTGAGTAAAAGTTATTAATTTTTAAATTTCAGATTTGATAGATACCAAATTCCTCTTTAATTTTTTTGCTAAGAAACTTGCCACGCAATAATAACTTAACAAACTGTTTTATTTTATTGGCTGAAAGGATTTTGTCTACCTGGGAATAATTAAAATCATGTATGAGATAAATGGTTCCAAAGAATGGAAGATGCGATAATTTTTCCTTATGGAAATCTGTTATTCTTTGATAAGTGTAGGGGTGTTGTTGAAACAGGTTATAACTGAAAAGTTTAAAATCACTTTCGAAGTTGGGTATTGGGACCAGGTCTTCCCTGATAATATGAGTGCTGCCGTTCATTGCCCAGATCTGGTCGTTTTTTACGATAAAGCGTGAACCTTCATTATACAAATAGCCCTTAGAAATACGCCATCCTGCGGTGTTGGAAGTCGAATTTTGATTTACATATTCTGCTATTTTGTTTGAGATCATGTCATCACTGTCAATCGCCATCAGATAAGTACAGCCAAGTTCTTTGGCCATCTTACAACCAAGGGTGATCTTTCTTGACTTATCCATCATCCTTTCAGCATATTCAGGGGTGAACCATTGACTCATAAAATCAAAATCCTCAATTTGAGAAATGTTTATTTCAGGACAGGTAAACTCTATGTAATGGATATTGTCATCGCTAAATTTAATTTCCGGTTTGTCATTATATACAAGGATCAATTTAAAATTCCTCGAGGTCTGATTGCAAATTGACTTCACTGTCCTTTCAAGCATTAAATTCGCCAGGCGCCAGTCTTTTGAATATTTTTTAGGAGATATAGGAACAACAAATCCTATCATTCTGCAGAAGATGTGAAATTGGGTTGGTAATAAGACAGAATTTCCTGCAAATCATTTCCAGCAGAATTATTCGCTTCAAATTCAGCCTGCCATCCTTTTTTTTTCAGATCGTATGCTTCATCAATTACCCTTGCCAAATCTTTATAATCATCATAATTAAAAATAAAACCATTTTTACCTTCCCGGATAACGTCTTTATTTCCTTTGGCAGCGGAAGCAATGACGGGAAGTTTATAATTGAAAGCATCTTTTATCATCATAGAATTCATTTCTGTAAATACACTGGGCATCACCAGGAAATCATACTGATCTAATAATTTTAAAAGCTGTTTGAGGGGCAACGTTCTTTTAAAATTATAGCCATGTTCACTTTTACATTTTTCATTGTAGGCCGCGTCTATCACATTTCCAAATACATCCAACTCTATATCGCTCTTTATTAAATTCATTGCCTTGCAAAGTAAAAGGAGGCCTTTTTGTTTTTCAATCCTACCGACAAACAGAATTTTATTTTTAATGGTTAAAGAATTTTCAACCGCTGCATTGTTCCTGGTTGATTCATTGGTAACATAAGGAATTTTTACAATGGTGGAAGAAGTATATCCATTCTCATTTAAGATCATTTTAAACCAATCTGCGTAAATAAAGATAGAATCACAAAAATGTACCAGGTCATTCAACACTACTTGCCTTTCCTCAATGCGATGCTTTAAATGGTGAATTGCAGGTATTCTTTCTATTAAAGGAGTTAACAGCTTTATAGAAATATTTCGAATACTAAGATCACTGGTTCTTCTAAAATTCAATTTGGTGGCAATGATACATTTTACACAACGGTCCGGGGAAGAAAAATTATTGCAATCTTCCACGCCATTATACCTGAAATCGTTTTTATAGCAGGTCAGGTAAGGCAGGTGAAAAGTAAAAAAAACTTTGCTGCATTTTTCTTTTGCGGCTTGAAACCATTTCAGGTTAATCCCATTAGGGCCGGAATATTCCTGGAAATGACAAATATCGAATTTTTCTTCTTTTACTAATTGTACGAAGCCCCTATAGCCATTTGCAAGTGGCAAAACAGGAACTCCTTCATATTCATAATCGCTTATTGATTCACTTTCAAGAACTGCTACCTGGACAGAATAATTATTTTCAAGCAATTTCTTCACAAGAGTGTGAGTATAATTTTCTATTCCCGCATTTTTATAAGGTAAATACCTGCCGAGTACCATTAATATTTTCAAACCAATCGACCTGTTGTAAAGGGTGGATAATATTTTTTGATCACGTCTTCCAGGTAATTATCTAATCCGATACCACATTCTTTTATCAGTTGTGCAGAAAAGAGGCATGGGGCCTCAAATTTAGCCACCTTAATTTCCGCATTGTCTTTTATAAATTTCGTCTCAAATATTTTTTCAAACATTGATAAGATTTCGAACATTGAGTAGGAAACCGGGTTTACAATATTTACTGTTGAATTCTCTTTTTTATAATAAATCATATAATGATTCAGAAGCTTCATAAAATGCTCTACATCCAGGATATTGCGTGAGGCTGATTCTATAATATTTATTCTCCTTTGTTCCTTCAAAGAATTATATAAATAGTTAAATAAGGTGTGACGATTCCAGGGATTATTGCCGATCAAATTCGATGTGCGGATAATTATGAAATCAGGGAAAAGTTGCCTTACCAACTCCTCCATTTTAATTTTATGGATCACATAGGGACGTTCAAAATTTTCTGAAGCGTTTACCTGGATTGTGCTAAAATAAATGAATATACGGGCTCGTTTTTTTTGGGCAATACACTCTATCTCCTTTTCTTCAAAATTGCCATCAGTAACACTTTTAATCGTTGAATCAGAAACGCCATTGGCATAAAAAACAATATCCTTCTTATCTATTTCCTTTAATGCCGTAGCTAATAAACCTCTGCCTACGATCATATCTATCTCTGAAATTTTCGTTTAAGCATTTTAAAAAAACTAAAAGGAATTCCTAAACGAATTGAAAGAAAATAAACAGCAGTTTTGAAACCAGGTTTTAATTTAAAAGCAAGGGTAAGCCATTTTTTTGCAGAGGGAAATTGATGTTGATAAAGATAAACCGAGCTATTTTGGATATTCGTAGAAATAAACTTTCTTAAATCAACATTACTTTTTTGATAATAACGGTATTTTATTGTCATAACACTTTCCTCCGATACGCAGTTAGTGGAAGAAAAATTTGACATTGAAGTATCGTGAACCCTATATTGGGCATAAGTTCCTTCTACATATTTGATCTCATATTTTTCACTTAACCGAAGCCAAAGGTAATAATCCTGCACCTGGAGGCTTTCATCAAATCCGCCTGCTTCTCTCGCATATTGTGTGCTAATCAATACAGAAGGAAGGGAGATAAAATTAAAGATCAGCAAATCATTAAAAATCTTACCGGAAGGCATTCGATCTTTGTTATAATGGATCCTATTGAAATAATCGGGGTTGGTAACCTGGCCTGAACCATCAATTACCTGTGAATTTGAGTAAACCATTGCAGTATTTACTGAATTCTCTAAAACGCCTACCTGGGCTTCTATTTTTTTCGGAAGTATTTTATCATCAGCATCTAAGGGTTGAAAATATTTCCCATTAGCAGCCTTTAAAATAATGTTACAGACTTTTGTTAATCCAAGGTTGACTTGATTTTTTATAAAAGATATTTTAATTTTCCCTCTATAGTTCTGAATCCAGTTCTCAATGATGTCAACAGAATTATCAAACGATACATCATCCACTATGATCAGTTCAAGATTTGGATAGGTTTGAGCGGCTACACTATTTAAGGTTTCTGAGATATATTGCCCGTAATTATAATTGGGAACGCCAATGGTAACTAAAGGATAACTAATCAATGGTATCAAAGTTTATCAAAATATCCCCCTCACAAATCCTGTAAATCCAATTCCTGAAATTTTAATCGCTTTTATTGCTTTTATAATGTCACCGGTCTCTTTGATATACTTTATGAAAGTTCTCACGAAGGATCTTTTTGCTTTTTTCAGGATTACTTTTTTTTGTTCCGCTGTTAATGGGAAATTGGGAATCATTAAAGCATCATACAGGTATTTATAATTATAGCACACATAACTATAAGTATTTTGCAATTCCTGGCCATCATGAACCCTATAATAAAAAAATTCCTTTTCAAGTAATACAATTGGAAAAGAGGATGCCATTTTTAAATTAAAGTACATATCAGAGGGTACTCCATAATCTGCTTTATAATTGCCAACCTCTTCAAATGCACTTCGTTTCAATATCGTTCCTGATGGACCAATGTCCAGAATTTGTTTATTGAAATAATTAATATTTATTGCCTCCCCGGACGATAAGTATTCGTGTTTTATTTCCTTTTTTAGTTTGAAAATCCCCATTCCTGCCCCAGGATATTTTTCCATCATTTCCACACAATAAGCCAGGCCCCAATCATATATTTTATCATCCGAATCAAGGTATTTTATGTATTTGCCTTTGGCATATAAAGCTGCTTTGTTCCGGTTAGGAAACTGGCCCAGGTTCTGTTCATTTACATACACTTTAACTCTCCCATCTTTTTCTCCATAACTACGTGCAATTTTCACCGTGTTGTCCTTTGAACCATCATCTACAATGATTAATTCGAAATTGGTATAAGTCGAAAAAAGAACACTTTCAATAGACTCCGCTATAAATTGCTCACGATTAAAAGCCGTCATTAGAACGCTTACTAACGGATTTTCAATTTCATTCATTTTATTAATTATTCTTGCTCTCTTTTCTTATCCCGGGAACTAAAGAACGACTTAATCTTTTCAGATATATTTTTTGAATTATCCTTCAACACGAATACCATAATCGTATTCTTAAACCAACCCAAAGTTGATTGTTCTCTTAATTTTATTGCCGATT
>JBIQMJ010000084.1:0-14165 GCA_044463445.1 Segetibacter koreensis | reverse complement strand
AACAAACTAAATATTTTATTTATCAACCTTAAACAGTAAAAAAATGGCAACAAAAACAAAATGGGTGATCGATCCCGCACACAGTGAAATTTCTTTTAAAGTAAAACACCTGATGATGATAAATGTAAAAGGTGTTTTTACGGAATATAATGCAAGCATTTATACAACTGATGATGATTTTACGAGTGCAGAAATTGATTTTTGGATGAATCCGAATTCATTAAAAACGAGTGATGAAAAAAGAGATCAGCATTTAAGAAGTTCTGATTTTTTTGATGTGGAACATCATAAAGAAATAACTTTCCGGTCTGATACCATAGAGAAAAAAGGAGATGATGAGTATGAACTATGGGGCAATCTGACCATTAAAGGCATTACAAAAAAAATAAAATTAAATGTAGAGTATAGTGGAATTCAAAAAGATCCATGGGGAAATGAAGTAGCAGGTGTAAGCATTACCGGAAAAATAAACAGGAAAGATTGGGAATTGAACTGGAATGCAGCTCTTGAAAGTGGCGGGGTGCTGGTTGCCGATACAGTAAATATCAGTTGCGAACTCGAATTAAAAAAAGAAGTGGCTCAACCAGCCTGATGACAGAGGCAGCTTTTTAACATAGGATCGTTTTATAATACTTTTAGCTTTGATAGGGTTAATCCCTGCGTCAAAGCTTTTTTTATTGAAGAAAACATTTTTCAAATTGATTTGCAAAATGTCTTTTAAATTAATAATTCTAAATGTGTATTTTTGGCGCATTCTAAAAGAAAAACTAATTTATCAGGTAATTTTTTAAATCTTGGAAAGCAAAGTAACAAAAATCGGGGTGCTCACGTCCGGAGGTGATGCACCCGGCATGAATGCTGCTATCAGGGCCGTAGTTCGTACCGGCATCTATCATAAAATTGAAGTATATGGAATCCTGCGCGGATATATGGGAATGATAGATAATGACATTTTCCAAATGGAAAGTAAGAGCGTTGCCAATATTATCCAGCGGGGAGGAACCATTCTAAAAACTGCGCGTTGCAAAGAATTTTTTTCGGCAGAAGGAAGAAAAAAAGCATACGAAAATCTTAAACAACACGGTATTAACGGACTCGTGGTTATCGGAGGCGATGGCTCATTTCGAGGAGCCCAGATTTTCAGCCACGAATTTGATATCCCATGCATCGGACTGCCGGGCACCATTGACAAAGATATCGCAGGCACAGATTTTACCATTGGCTTTGATACCGCAGTAAATACGGCAGTGGAGGCAATTGACAAAGTAAGAGACACTGCCGATGCACACGACAGGCTTTTTATAATTGAAGTAATGGGCCGCGATTCAGGATATATAGCGCTTCATAGCGGCATAGCCACCGGTGCTGAAAATATTTTGATTCCTGAACAAAAAACGGATGTGGAAGGCGTTATCCGCGCCCTGAAAGAAAAACATGGACGCAAAAAACTGGTTAATATTATTGTTGTTGCCGAAGGTGAGGCTTTTGGCGCCGCAGAGCTTGCAAAAGTTATTACAGAAAGAATACCTGAACAGGAAGTAAGAGTAACTATCCTTGGACACATCCAGCGCGGAGGTTCTCCCACTTGTTTCGACAGGCTTATCGCCAGCCGCATGGGTTATGCAGCAGTAGAATGCCTTATGGAAAGGAAGTTCAATGTATTCGTAGGCATTGTAAATAATAAAATGCATTACATTCCACTGGACCAGGCCGTAAAAAAGAAACAAAAAATCAGTGAAGACTGGATGAAGATTGTAAAAATACTATCCAGTTAATAAAATAAAGATTGAAAAACAATCCCGAATAAATTATTACAGTAAACCGATTTTTAATTAAGATTTCTATTTTAATCATTTATAACAGGTAGTTCATAAGTTAATACTTATCTGGCTATTAAATAAAAAAACTCAATGTCAAAAAATATTAGTAAATACCTTCACCGGCAAATGGACAAAAAAGCAGGATTTGACCACTCAATAAAACGCACAAAAATTGTTGCAACCATTGGGCCAGCCTGTGATAATTATGAGGCCATGGTTGAACTGGTAAAAGCAGGTGTGAACGTTTTCCGTCTCAATTTTTCTCATGGCGATCATGAAGATAAGGGCAGAATTATCGAATTAGTCAGAAAAATCAATGAAACGCTTCCTTTTAATATTGCGATCCTCGCTGATTTACAGGGCCCAAAGCTAAGGGTAGGAGAAATTGAAAATAATGCTCTTGAAATCAAACCCGGCGATAAATTAACCTTTACGAATACCAAATGCATAGGCACCAAAAAACAGATTTATGTAAGTTACCAGGATCTTTATAAAGACGTGGTTCCCGGAAATATTATCATGATTGATGATGGAAAACTGGAAGTGGTCGTAACCAATGTTTTGCCAAATAACAATGTTGAAGTCACCGTAGTAATTGGCGGAATTCTTTCTTCCAAAAAAGGATTGAACCTTCCTGATACAAAAATCTCTTTGCCCGCCCTGACTGAAAAAGATCTGAAAGACCTCGATTTTATAATCAAACAAAATGTAGACTGGATTGCCCTATCATTTGTGCGCCAAGTAAAAGACATCACCGGGCTAAAAGATATTTTAAAGAAAAGAAACTGCAGTTCAAAAGTAATTGCCAAAATTGAAAAGCCCGAAGCCATTACTAATATCCGCGACATCATTATTGAAAGTGACGGAATAATGATTGCCCGTGGTGATTTGGGTGTTGAGCTGCCCATTGAAAAAGTACCATTAATTCAAAAAGAAATCATTCGCAAATGCATGCATCGTGCAAAACCGGTAATTGTAGCCACTCAAATGATGGAAAGCATGATGGACCGGATAAAACCAAACCGGAGCGAGATCACCGATGTGGCCAATGCCGTGCTGGAAGGAGCTGATGCCTTAATGCTAAGCGGCGAAACCGCTACAGGAAATCATCCTACCTTGGTAATTGAAACGATGAGCAAAATCATTCTTGAAATAGAAAAAACCGCCTACGATTATAACCGCGATGATATTTTGGCTCCTCAGCCACATTCTCCTTCCCTATTGAGCGATGCAATTTGTTACAGCGCCTGCAAACTCGCTCAGGATGTAAATGCAGATGCACTGATCGGAATGACACAAAGTGGCTATACGGGTTTCATGTTGAGCAGTTACCGGCCCAAATCTTTGCTCTATATTTTTAGTAAAAATCCAAGTCTCATTAACCAATTAAGTCTAAGCTGGGGGGTTCGTGCCATTTTTTATGACGAAGAAGAAAGCCTGGATGATATTTTCTTTGATCAGTTGGGAATTTTAAGAGAACGTGGTTTTCTTAAAGCCGGTGATGTAGTCGTAAATACAGGTAGTACGCCCGTTTCAATGCATTTACCAACCAATGTCCTGAAGATTTCAAAAGTGGCAGAATAAAAAACTTCCGGTTTTCTTTTTTAAAAAGAAATCAAATTTAGACTTTGTCTTAAGGAAGTATTTTATTTCCAGCAACTGATAATGATGGCTGCGATAATATTTCCAACAAGATTATACCCAATATTAATGAGGTGAAGCCCTAATGGCCTTTTTTCATATAAATAGGAAATGCTTATAGCCGTACCCGCAAAACAAATCCCGGTAAGGAGGCCAAGTTTTACTCCTACCTCCCATCCGGATAAATATAACCGGGTAACCATCAAAGAAAGACCAAATGCACAAATGAGCATCAAAATAAAAGATACGATCATAATCGTTGTTGCTCCTTTTTTTGCATCAGGCATGTTCATTACGGCACTGTTGTAATTTCTCCATTGTTTTCCAAAGAAAACAGTGTACCATAAAGCGCCAAGAAGAAAATAAGCTAAACCGGCAATCAAAACAGCAAGCCAGTTCAAGTGTTGCAGTACTTCGGTATTCATTTCTGATAAGTTTTAGTATAAAAAGATTCAGAAAATTACATCTATTTTTTAATATGTAAATGGTATTTCTTTCTGCTGAATCAGAGTAACAAATAAATAACTGCATTTTTTTTTCTCCAAACTGATTTTAATTCATTTATCTGTACATTTATTTTTTTAAAATTTTTAATTATGAAAAAATATTTTTCTATTTTTCTTTTGCTTTTCTCTGTTTCTTCGTTCGCTCAAAATGCAGACAGCACCTGGTTTGTAAACAATTACACGAAACTCGAACAATACATTCCGATGCGCGATGGAGTAAAATTGTTTACGTCTATTTATATTCCAAAAGATCAGAGTTCGAAACATCCGTTTTTGATGACACGCACACCTTATTCATGTGCTCCTTATGGTCCGGATAAATTTATGGCCGTATGGCGTTCTTATAAGATGGCTTATGCAAAAGAAAATTTCATTTTTGTTACCCAGGATGTCAGGGGAAGATTTATGAGTGAAGGAACATTTGTAGATGTTAGGCCATTCAATAAAAATAAAAAGAATAAAGAAATTGATGAAGCAAGTGATACCTATGATGCAATTGATTGGCTGGTAAAAAATATAAAGAACAACAATGGAAAAGTAGGCGTTACCGGTACTTCTTATCCCGGATTTTATTCAACAGAAGCGGCCCTGAGTGGCCATCCTGCTTTGGTTGCGGTTAGCCCGCAGGCGCCGGTAACCGATTGGTTTATTGGTGACGACTTTCATCATAAAGGAGCATTTTTTGTTATGGATGCTTTTTCTTTTTATCCGTTTTTTGGAACACCACATCCTAAACCTTCCACTACTTATACTCACGGTTTTTCTTTTAAATCCGATGATAATTACAATGCTTATTTGAAAACCGGCGCGCTCAAAAATTTTGCAAAATTGATGGGTGATTCGATTCCTTTCTGGAAAGATCTTTATGCACATCCAAATTATGACGAATGGTGGCAGGCAAGAAATGCACGCAATGGCTTGTACAATGTAAAACCTGCGATGCTTTGGGTGGGCGGTTTGTTTGATGCAGAAGATTGTTTTGGCGCATGGAATTCTTACAAAGCCAACGAAAAACAAAGTCCGCGAACCAACAGCAGAATTGTGATGGGACCTTGGTATCATGGCCAATGGAGTCGTGAAGGAAGCTTCATGGGAAATGTAAGATTTGGAAGCAATACATCTGCTTTTTTCCAGGACAGCCTTGAGATTCCTTTCTTCAATTATTATTTATTGGGTAAAGGAAATACCTCCGGTATTGCTGAAGCAAACATTTTTTTTACAGGGGAAAATAACTGGAAAAAATTTGACATTTGGCCACCAAAAAATGTTGAAAAAGAAAATTTATTTCTCGCTGCAAATGGAAAATTATTTTTAAATGATAAAAGCGACATAACAGGCCCGGATACACGAAAATCCAATTATGATGAATATACCAGCGATCCGGCTCATCCCGTTCCATATACCGAAGATGTTCATTTCAGAAGAACAAGAGAATACATGACAGATGACCAGCGCTTTGCTTCACGTCGTCCGGATGTTTTGACTTATGAAACAGATATTTTGGATAATGACGTAACCCTTGCTGGTCCTGTAATTGCCGATTTGATGACTTCGATCTCTACAACTGACGCAGATTTTGTGGTAAAATTAATTGATGTGTTTCCGGACGATTTTAAATATCCTGAAGACATGAAAGGCAATGATAAAAATTATCCAATGGGCGGTTATGAAATGCTCGTCCGCGCAGAAATCATGCGTGGAAAATTCAGAAACAGTTTTTCAAAACCACAGCCATTTGTTCCCGGAAAAGTTACTGAAGTGAAATGGGAACTTCCGGATGTGGCCCATACTTTTTTAAAAGGCCATCGCATTATGATTCAAATTCAAAGCAGTTGGTTCCCATTGGCAGATCGCAATCCACAAAAGTTTATCGACATTTACAAAGCTGATGACAGCGATTTTCAAAAAGCAACCATTCGCATTTATCATGATGCAGAACATCCGTCAAAAATTATTTTACCTGTCTTAAAATAAAAAAATGAGATTTTCTTTTTTGCTGCTATTCAGCATTAGTACTTTATCCATAAAAAGTCAGAATAACAGTGGCACATTTGTAAAAGAAAATTACAACAAAATCGATACAACTATCGCCATGCGTGACGGGATAAAATTGTACACCATTATTTATGTTCCCAAAGATCAATCGCAGAAGTATCCTATTCTAATCGAGCGTACACCTTATTCAGCAGGGCCTTACGGAGAAAATAATTATAAAAGAAGAATCGGTCCGAATGAAGCCCTGATGCATGAAAAATACATTTTCGTTTACCAGGATGTTCGTGGCCGCTACATGAGCGAAGGACATAATAAAGAAGTAACGCCTTACATCCCCAACAAAAAAAGTAATAAAGATGTAGATGAAAGCAGTGACACTTACGACACAATGGATTGGCTATTAAAGAATATAAAAAACAATAATGGCCGTGCAGGTCTTTATGGAATTTCTTATCCTGGCTTTTATGCCACAGCGAGCTTGCCGGGTGCGCATCCTTCTATCAAAGCAGTAAGTCCGCAGGCTCCTGTTACAGATGAATTTATTGGCGACGATGCCAATCATAACGGCGCTTTTTTTCTGCTCGATAATTTTATGTTTATGAATTACTATGGCAAAGAAAGAACGGAGCCGACTGAAGATTATGGAGGATCAATGTTTGATGCCAAAACGAATGACGTTTATCATTTCTTTCTCAATCTCGGTCCGGTAAAAAACACCCAATCAGCTCAATATTTTAATCATCGCAGCTACATCTGGAATGAATATTTAGCACATGACACTTATGATAATTATTGGCAAAAAAGGAACATCCGGCAATATCTGAAAACCATAAAAATCCCTACACTTGTTGTTGGTGGCTGGTTCGACGCTGAAGATCTTTTTGGTTCGTTGCATACTTACCAGGCGATAGAAAAACAAAGCTCGGGGAATGAAAACTTTTTGGTAATGGGCCCGTGGACGCATGGTGCATGGGCCAGAAATGGCTGGAACCATTTTGGAACTTATGATTTTGGCAGCAATACCAGCCAATATTTCCAGGATAGTTTGCAGACAAAATTCTTTAATTATTTTTTGAAAGATAAAGGAAACTGGAATACATCAGAAGCAACCGTTTTTGAAACAGGAACCAATCAATGGCGTCATTTTAAACAATGGCCTCCTGGAAATATCTCAGAAGTGGATTATTATTTTAATTCAAATAAAAAACTGTCAACTGAAAAAAATAATGCTGCAAATAGTTCAGATGAATATGTGAGTGATCCTGCAAATCCGGTTCCTTACACTGCAAAAGTTCAGGGTAGGAGAAACAACGAATATATGGTGGAAGATCAAAGTTTTGCTGCATCAAGAAGCGATGTGTTGGCTTATGAATCCCCTGTTTTGAATGAAGATGTTACGATTGCCGGACCTGTTCTTGCTGATCTTTTTGCAAGCATTTCCACAAGTGATGCCGATTTTATTGTTAAGCTTATTGATGTAGTTCCGGCGAATGAAATTTCTTCTCCTCCTCCTTTGGAAGAGGCCGGGAGGAGGCAGGATTTTCAACGTTTGGTTCGTGCAGAAGTAATGCGCGGAAAATTCAGAAATGATTATGTGCATCCTGAACCTTTTGTTCCCGGGAAAATCATTGAAGTAAAAATAAATCTGAATGACGTTTGTCACACATTTAAAAAAGGGCATAAAATAATGGTTCAGGTTCAAAGCAGTTGGTTTCCTCTGGTTGATATGAATCCACAAAAGTTTATGCGCATTCCTGATGCGAATGAAAATGATTTTGAAAAATCAACAATAAAAATTTATCAGGATAAAAATCATCCTTCCAAAATTGTTCTTCCTGTTTTAAAATAGGATATTCGCTCTTCATCTTTTAAATTTTCAATTATGAAAAAACTTTTCTTAATTCCTCTTTTATTTCTCATCCTTAATGTTGGCGCACAAACTAAAGTTGTGATCGTGCCGGAGCCTGTTTCAATGGAAATGCACCAGGGTAATTTTCATTTCAATTCTGCAACAAATGTTATCGCTGAAAATGGCGCCGAACATGAAGTGAGAATGTTGAATTTTTATTTAAAAAAATTATATGGTTTTACGCTTCCGACAAGAACTAAAGTGAGCAGCACTAGTGGAAGTAACATTATTTTCAGATTATTGAAAAACAATGAAAGAAAAGATGCTTACCATCTCGAAGTAAATTCGAACAAAATAATCATCACCGGTTCTTCAAATGAAAGTTTGTTTTACGGTTTGCAAACATTGTTGCAGCTATTGCCTGAAAGTAAGACAGAGTTTGTGTCCCAGGGGGTTTTAATTCCTGAACTTTCCATCCATGATTATCCACGTTTTCAATATCGTGGAATGCATTTAGATGTTGGTCGTCATTTTTTTGATGTTGATTTTGTAAAAAAATACATTGACTATCTCGCATTTTTAAAATACAATACTTTTCACTGGCACTTAACTGAAGACCAGGGGTGGAGAATAGAAATCAAGAAATATCCGCGACTTACTTCTGTTGGCGCGTATAGAAACGGAACCATTATTGGCCATTATCCTGGTACCGGAAATGACAATATTCATTATGGTGGCTTTTATACACAGGAACAAATTAAAGAAGTAGTGAAATATGCGAAAGATCGTTTTATTACGATCATTCCTGAAATTGAAATGCCCGGACATGCCTCTGCTGCAATTGCGGCTTATCCTGAGTTAAGTTGTTTTCCTGATAAATCAACAGAAATTTCTTCACGCACTCCATGGGTCGGGAGCCGCGATGGTAAGCAGGTACAGCAAACATGGGGTGTTTTTAATGATATATTTGTTCCTTCTGAAAACACCTTTAAATTTTTGGAAAATGTTTTGGACGAAGTGATCGCTTTATTTCCTTCAAAATATATTCACATTGGTGGCGATGAAGCACCCAAAACTTATTGGAAGGAATCAGCCTTCTGCCAGAAATTAATAAAGGAAAAAAATCTGAAAGATGAGCATGGATTGCAGAGCTATTTTATTCAGAGAATTGAAAAATACCTCAACAGTAAAGGGAGAAGCATCATCGGCTGGGATGAAATACTGGAAGGTGGCCTGGCGCCGAATGCAACCGTAATGAGCTGGCGTGGCGAACAAGGCGGAATTGCTGCTGCCCAACAACATCATAATGTGATCATGACTCCTGGAAAATATGTTTATTTCGATCATGCGCAAATGAAAAACAGCGACAGCCTTACCATTGGCGGCTTTCTTCCTTTGGATACCGTTTATAATTATCATCCGGTGCCGAAAGAATTAGATCCGTCAGAAGCGCATTATATCCTTGGCGCACAGGCTAATGTTTGGACGGAATATATGGCAAGTCCTCAGAAAGTAGAGTACATGATCTTTCCAAGAATGAGCGCTTTGAGCGAAGTGCTTTGGTCGCCACAAGACAAACGCGATTTAGAAAGATTCAGATCAGAGTTATCTGACCTTTATAAACGTTATCAGTTATGGGACGCCAACTATTTTAAAGAATAAAAACTTTTCGGATAGGCATTACTGTTATGTGATTTGGAAAATAAAAATTGTGCCTAATTGTTCATTTACTGCGAGTACAAATCCAAAGTTGCCAACTTTTAAAAAGTTGGCAACTTTATTTGGTGAGTTAGAAGAATATTTTTTATTGATTCACCACCTTCGCTCCCAAAACTTGTAAAGCAACACTGTCAGTGCCTTTCGGAGCAAAATATTTTGTTTTAAAAACTTTCGATTCGCCCGGTTCCAGCATTTCAAAGATGGTTTCTTTATCTGTCTCCAGTAAAGCTTTTGTTTTTGAATAAAAAGATAACCGGATGTCGACATCTTTAAAAGTGGCGACAGATGCGTTGTTCAAAACGGTTCCTTTGATCACTGTTTGTCCAACAATGTTCTTCTTATTTTTTCCGCTTACAACCAGGAAAGCTGCGGGATTTTTTTGTTCTTTTTTTAATAATTGTTCTTTCGTAACCTGGTAACTTTCTTTTTCTGATTTTGCTTTCGTATCACTGACGTTGCAGGAAAATAAGATCAAAGAAAAAAAACAGAGGAGCCAACGATATTTTTTCATTTCAGTTTTTTTGAAAATGAAAAATAAGCAAAATAAAATATTCAAAACCTTAAATAATTTTCCATCACGCATCGGTTCCGAGCCACAAAGCGCCACCGATACTGTTTTGCGTTGCTCCTGTCACAGAAGATAAAACGGTGTATTGCTCACGCCACCGCAAAGTGCCAAGTAAAGCCATGATTAACGCTTCTTTGTAATTTACCACATCATCTTCCGGAACAAACACTTCAAAATTAATTTCAGACAAATGGATTGAAATTCTCCTAACCAGATATTGATTAAAAGCGCCACCACCGGTGATCATCAACTGCTGAACTTCTGCTTTAGTAAAGAAAGGAATTAATGCATTTTTTATTTGTAAAGCAATATGCTCTGCATAACTGCACAAAGAGTCTTCTGTAGAAAGATCAAAGCTTTTGATCAAAGGAAAAATAATATCTGTTCCAAAACTGTTCGCCAAAGATTTAGGATAGGGAAGCGAATAATAATTTAATGAATTTAATTTTTGCAGAAGAACTTCATTGATTTTCCCGGCAGCTGCTAATTTTCCATCTTTGTCGTAAGACAGATTTTTTTTTGCAGCAAGCATATTTAAAACGCGATTGGCTGCACAAATATCAAATGCAATGATTTCATTTTTATCAGAAAAAGAATTGCCGTTAATTGTTGATTTACTGTTGATAGAAACATTGGCGATACCGCCAATATTTAAGAAATAATGATAATCGGGAAACAATAATTTTTCTCCCAAAGGCACTATTGGTGCGCCTTGCCCACCAAATGCGACATCCAAAGAACGAAGATCACTGACAACCGGAAGTTTGGTTTCGGCAGCAATTGCAGCACCATCGCCCAACTGGTGCGTCATCTTTTTCTCAGGAATATGAAAAGTAGTATGACCATGTGAAGCGATCAGACTAACTTTATGATGCAACTCAAATTTTTCGATAAATTCATTAATGTTTTCACCCAGAAATCTTCCATAATCAGTGTGCAATAATTGATAATCTCTTGCAGAAAGATGGATTGCTGATTTTAATTTTTCCTGCCATTCCGTTGAATACTCAATGCATGCTGCACAACTGATTTCAAAATTCCATTTGCCTGCTGTTTCAGTAAATTCTGCGAATGCAAGATCTATTCCATCCAGGGAACTGCCACTCATTAATCCGATAACTTTGTAAACCATAAAAAAATAATTACACTTTTTAATTTTTAGATTTGCGCCAAATTTATAACTTTAGAAATTGCCCTTATCTTTAGGGCACTTCAAAAAAAATGAATATGGTAATCAATCTTAGCGACGATCATTCTTTGGTGAGTAACTGGATCAGTGAATTGAGAAGTATTGAAGTGCAGGCCGACCGCCAGAGATTCAGAAAAAACCTTGAGAAAATTGCTGAAGTGTGTGCTTATGAGATCAGCAAAAAATTGCCGTGGGTTGAAAAAGAAATTACTACTCCCTTGGGAATTTCTAATTGCAAAGTGATAGAGACGCAGCCGGTGCTTGCCACAATCATGCGTGCCGGGTTAGCGATGCACCATGGGTTTTTAAATTATTTTGACAAAGCAGACAATGCTTTTATCAGCGCTTACCGCAAGCATAAACCCGATGGAAGTTTTGAAATCAGCCTTGAATATATCAGTTGCCCGGACATGGAAAATCGCGTTGTGGTAATTTCTGATCCGATGCTCGCTACGGGCGCTTCATTGGTGAAGACATTGCAATTTATCAGAAACGCCGGAAATCCTTCACAGATACATATTGCGTGTGCACTTGCCTGTACGGTTGGCATTGAATACGTGCTGAGAGCCGAACCAAAAGCAATGATCTGGTGCGGCGACATTGATGATGAATTAACTGCAAAAGGATATATTGTTCCGGGCCTGGGCGATGCGGGTGATTTGGCTTATGGAGTGAAAATGCAGATGTAGAAAAGAATATTCTAAAGCATGTGTACAATGTCTGAAGCATTGGTTGGATAAGAAAAAATTGTTTTTTTCAAATCGTCTGCCTTCATTCCTGTGTTCATCGCGAGCGTAAAAAGATTGATGGTTTCTTCAGCATTTGGACCCAAAAGATGAGCCCCGATGATGCAGCCGGAATCTTTATCAATCAATACCTTAAAACCGGAAACCGGTTCATTAAGCCGCCTGGAAGAGTACCAATCAGTAGTCTCTTTGAAATGCACCCTATAATTTAGGTTTTGGTCTCTTGCTTCCTTTTCAGTTAATCCAACTGCAGCAAGTGCCGGGATGCTAAACACATTGGAAGGTATATGGCCGTACTTGATTTTCTTATAATTTCCTTTTAATAAATTGGCAGCAAGTATAATTCCCTCCTTCGCAGCAACCGGTGTTAGTGGCAATGCCTTATCATTGGCATCGCCGCAGGCATATACATTGCGGTTGGATACACTTTGCATAAATTCATTTACTGCTATTCCTTTTTTACTGTATGAAATGTTACATTTTTCCAAATTCATCTCAAATATATCAGGTGTCCTTCCTGCGGTATGCACTGCAAGAGGAGTAGAGAGCCTGAGTTCCTTACCATGTTGGTTAACCTGAACAATAAACTGATTATTTTCCTTTCTGATACTTTTTACTTCCGCATCTAAAATAATCTGTATGCCCAACTTCTCACTTGCCTTCATTAAAAGCATCACCAAATCAGCATCAAATTTTACCAATGGCATTTCTCCCCGATGAACAATGGTTGCCTTTACTCCAAACCGGGAAATAATATGAGCGAATTCAAAAGCAATAAAACCGCCTCCTACAAATAGTATTTCTTCCGGTAATTCTTCCAGTTCCAAAAAAGCAGTACTGTCTATCAAAAAATTTTCTCCGGGTATAAAAAGTTTTGCAGGTGCAGCGCCATTGGCTAAAACAAACTTTTCAGCAAACAAAGTATTTTCATTTACCTGGATCGAATTTTCAGTAATAAATTTTGCATGGCCTTGAAATAACGTAACGCCGGATTCCATTAATGCTTTTTCGGTTCCCGCAATCCTGGGTTCTGTAAAACCCTTTTTAAATTGCATCAGATCTTTCCATGAATAAGTAGCAGCAGCTTCGATGCCTTTACCCTTCAATTGCCCGCTGAATGCTAATACCTGCGCCAGTCCCACCAATACTTTCTTAGGATCGCAACCTCTTAATGCACAGGTGCCTCCAAAAGGCTGGTAATCTATGATAGCGGTCTTCTTCCCTGCTGCTGCGCAGCGTTGGGCAACTCCACTTCCGGAGCCTGTACCAATAATTATTACATCAAATTTTTCCATTTTAAAATGCTTTTTTGATTGTCATGTTCAATAAATCCTTCCATCTGCTTTTTCATTTTGCAAGCTCGGGTATCTTTCTCAATAATTCAATTTGCTGATTTTACAGCAAAATAAGAAACTGGTTTATTTTTGGTTTTACTGCAAAAAAGTAACCATTTTTATAATTAGAAAATATTTTCTAATTATTTCAAATACTATTTTAGGTCATTAAATTCCTGAAATGCTTACATCAAATTGGGAACGAGGCAGGAAAAGATAATATTACAAGTAAAAAAAAGAAAATCATTCTTTTATTCACGTTTTAATTCACCACATAAGCCCTATTTTTGATCAAACATAAAATTTCCATTATGAAAAAATTATTAATGCTAATTACCTGTTTTACAACAATCAGCTCATTTTCATGGTCACAGGGTTTTGTTTCTTTGTTCAATGGCCATGACCTTACAGGATGGAAAATAAATGGTACCGAAAAATGGTATGTAGAAAATGGCGAGCTAATTGCTGAAAGCGGGCCTGATAAAGAATATGGATATTTAACGACAGAAAAACCCTATAAAAATTTTATTTTAAAACTTGATTTTAAGCAGGAAGAAAATGGAAACAGCGGAGTGTTTTTTCGTTCATCGGTAGAAGGCACAAAGATCAGCGGATGGCAGGTGGAAGTAGCGCCTCCCGGGCTTCATACGGGCGGCATTTATGAATCTTATGGCAGAGGCTGGCTGATAAAACCCGATGCCGAAGGGGAAAAAGCATTGAAATTCGGAAAATGGAATACGATGAAAATTGAAGTAAAAAATGATGAAATAACCACCTGGCTAAACGGCAAAAAAATGG
>JBIQMJ010000083.1:0-14189 GCA_044463445.1 Segetibacter koreensis | reverse complement strand
ATTTAATGCTTTTTTGAAAACACTGGAAGAACCGCCGCCGTTTGCTATTTTTATTTTGGCCACCACAGAAAAACATAAGATACTTCCGACCATTTTATCGCGCTGCCAGATTTTCGATTTCAAAAGAATCACCAACGATGACACTGTTGAGCATCTTCAGGAGATTTGCGAAAAAGAAAATATAAAAGCAGATAAGACCGCTTTACATATTATCGCTCAAAAAAGTGAAGGTTGCCTTCGTGATTCGCTCAGTATTCTTGATAAAATTGTAAGTTTTACCAACGGGGAAATAACTTATGCCAATACGCTGGAACATTTGAATATATTGGATGAAGATTATTATTTCAGATTAGTGGAAGCGATGAAGAATCAAAATGCCGGCGATGCTATTTTATTATTTGACGAGATCAACCGTAAAGGTTTTGAAGGCGATTTGGTATTGAATGGTTTTTCAGAATTTCTCAGGAATGTATTGGTAAGCAAAGATCCTCGGGTGGCTGTACTGCTGGAAGTTTCCGAAGAGTTTAAGCAAAGATATTTCGAGGCAGCCTCAAAAATAAATAATGCATGGCTGATCAGTGCGCTGAACATTTTAAATGAATCTGAAATAAATTACAGGCTTGCTAAAAATAAACGCCTGCACGTTGAACTTACTTTTATAAAACTTTCCTATCTGAGCCAGGCGCTCAATCTTGTGAATGAAGGAGGTGAGTTGTCAAAAAAAAAACAGCTTGAAAGTGTAAGACCGGTTTCATTTAAAACATTGACTCCTGTTGCGTTAAAGAAAGATTCCACCAAAACGGTTTCGTTGAAAATTAAGAATCCGGCTGCTTCTGCCAATGAAGCAAAGCTGGTTATTGAAAAGAAAATTGAAAGAAAAGTTGAAAAGATAGAAAATAACCAGCTTCAGGAAGAGCCTGTCACGATAACAGCAAAAGTTCCAAAAACCAAAATCACCAAGCTTCGCTCCTTAGAAAAAATATGGGAGAAAGTAGCTGAAGAAAACAGGAACAGCAAACCTGTGGAATTGAACGAAGAAGAATTGTACATTGCCTGGGGTAAATATATTGACAGGCTGATAGAGACAAATAAAAAACCAATAGCCTCCAATTTTCAGTCTGCAAAGCTTAAGATCGTAGATGAGAATTGTATCGAAATTATTACCCAGAGCAGTTTTCAACAAAAATTTATTGAAGCGGAGAGGGGTGAACTGATTACTCATTTTCAATCGCATTTTAATAACCGGTCTCTTATTTACAGGCTGGAAGTGGATGATTCAGGTATTGAAAAACCCGCGAAAGAAGAAAACTTAACTACCCGGGAACAATATTTAAGAATCATAGAACAATATCCTTTGGTAAAAGAATTGAAAGATAAATTAAGGTTGCAGTTGGATTATTGATGACTTTCTCATAGGACAGTAAACAAACAAATAAGGCCAATTTTTATTTGCAAAATAAATTGGTTTTTCAAATTGCCTGATTTAATGCGCTAAAAAATTTTCATAAGTTATGTGGCAACGCCTTGCAAAATTAGTTCTTAAAAACCGTTTGATCTTATTGTTACTATTATTCATTCTGACAGTTATAATGGCTTTTTTTGCTGCCCAAATCAAAATGAGCTATGAGTTTTCAAAAGCCATTCCCACCGATAATCACAAATACCAGGATTACCTTTCTTTTAAACAAAAATTTGGTGATGACGGAAACGTTTTAGTGATCGGTGTGAAGACTGATCAATTTTTTGAACTGCAAAATTTCAGGGCTTTTATTAAATTAAATGATCAGCTAAAAAAAGTTCCCTATGTGAAAAATGTGTTGAGTGTGGCCAATTCAGTAGATCTTCTAAAAGATACAGTACATGAAAAATTAAAGGCTATTCCTGTTTTTTCAAGAAGTCCCCAATCGCAATCTGAAATTGACAGCAGTTTAAAAGTTTTTTATTCGCTTCCCTTTTATCGCTCGCTTTTATATAACCCTGCAACAAATGCTTATTTGATCGTTGTTAGAATCAATAAAGAGATTCTCAATTCCAAAGGGCGTACGCAAGTGATCGATAATATAGTTGACAACACAAATGAATATTCATCCGCAACAAATTTTCAAACGCATATCAGCGGTTTGCCTTTGATCAGAACACAAGTTGCCGATAGAATTGCACATGAAATGAAATGGTTTATTATTGGCTCTCTCATCCTTTCGGCTTTGATTTTATTATTAATGTTCCACTCGGTTAAGACCACGTTGTTATCCCTGATTGTTGTAATTGTCAGCGTAATCTGGAGTGTTGGAATTATGTACCTTTTTGGATATAAGATCACTTTGTTAACTGCATTGATTCCTCCTCTCATTGTAGTGATCGGAATCCCGAACTGTATTTATTTTTTGAATAAATTTCATTCTACTTACCAAAGAACAGGGGATAAGGAACAATCGTTAATTGATATGGTAAGCAAAATGGGAATAGTTACCCTGTTTTGTAACCTGACAGCGGCCATTGGGTTCGCTGTATTTGCACTTACTAAAAGCGCTATTCTCATTGAGTTTGGACAGATAGCCGGATTAAGTATTATGCTCATTTTTGTGATCTCTTTTATTTTGCTCCCGGGAGTTTTAAGTTATATGAAAGCGCCGGACCACAAACAGTTAAAATATCTTAATGTAAAAATATTCACCCACTTTTTATTAAAGGTAGAACATTGGGTTTTTAATCATAAGAAATTAGTGTACGCATTAACGTTAGTATTGGTGATTTTTTCCATTGCAGGAATTTTTAAATTAAGAACCGAAGGTTTTATTGTAGATGACCTGCCTAAAACAGATAAGATCTACAAGGACCTGAAATTTTTTGAACATAATTTTAATGGCGTAATGCCTCTCGAGATTGTAATTGATACTAAAAAAAGATACGGTCTTGCAGGCACGCGTATTTTGCCGGTATTAACGAGGATGGATTCTCTTTCTGCTTATATAAAAGGCCAAAAAGAAATGAGCAGGCCTCTTTCTATAGTGCAGGGAATTAAGTTTGTAAAACAGGGATTTTACGAAGGAGATTCTGCTAATTATCGTCTGCCCAATTCGTTTGATATCGCTTTTGTAGGAGATTATCTGCGGCCACAAAAAGATAGTAGTTCTCAAAATAACTTGTCTAAATTACTTGCGGGTTTTATTGATACGTCAAGAGAAAGTACAAGAATGAGCATTAATATGGCTGATGTAGGAACGGAAAGGCTTCCTTTGATTTTAAAAAATTTAAGAACCGAAACAGATAAATTATTTGATTCATCGCAATACAAGGTCACTTTTACAGGCGCTACAATTACTTTCCTGGAAGGAAGTACTTATATCATTAATGGTTTAAAGGAAAGCCTGCTATGGGCTTTTCTATTTATTGCGCTTTGTATGTTGTATTTGTTCAAATCTTTACGTATACTGGTTTGTTCTTTAATCCCAAATCTGATTCCCCTGGTGATTACTGCAGGCATTATGGGATGGGCCGGTGTGAGGCTGAAGCCTTCAACCGTATTGATCTTCAGCGTTGCCTTGGGAATCGCTATTGATGTCACGATACGCTTTTTGGTAAATTATAAACAGGAATTGCCGGCCAATAATTTCGAAATTAAAAAAACGGTTTCAGAAACTATCAGGCATACGGGATTGAGTATTTTATATACTTCCCTGGTTTTGATTGTTGGTTTTGTTATCTTTTGTTTTAGCGGATTTGGAGGAACGCAATCACTTGGATGGCTTACTTCGATTACGCTATTATCGGCTACGCTCACGAATCTTATCTTACTGCCGGTTTTATTGTTGGATCTTTCCGGGAAAAAGAACAGCAGATCATTACAGTAAATGAACTTTTTGGGATAATTTTTGTTGTAGAATAATTTCCTCAACCTTTAATTTTTCTTTATATTTTTCAAGCTCATTTATGCATTTTAAGCGTTTTAAATTAAGGCATACAAATTTCTTACTAATTAATGCATCATTAAACCTGATCATTATGAGGGCAATATGGACGGGCGCAATAGGTTTTGGATTGGTAAACATTCCGGTAAAAATATATAGCGCCACACAAACAAGCAACCTGGATTTGGATATGTTGGATAAAAAGGATCATTCACACATTAAGTACCTGCGTGTAAATGAAAATACCGGGAAGGAAGTGGCCTGGAATAATATAGTAAAGGGCTATAAGATGGACAATAATTATGTTGTTTTGGATGAAAAGGACTTTGAAGCGGCAAGTGCGGAGAAAACAAAAACCATTGCTATCACTGATTTTGTAAAAGAATCCGAAATAAGCAGCCTTTATTATGAGACTCCCTATTATCTTGAACCGGATAAATCAGGAACAAGACCTTATAAGCTTTTGCTGGAAGCTTTGCAAAAAACAAAAAAAGTAGGAGTAGCTACATTCGTGATGCGCAACAAGGAAGCGCTGGCGATTTTGCGGCCCGATAAAAATGTGATTGTTTTAAATAAAATAAGATTTGAACAGGAGATAAGAGACCCTAATGAATTGACGCTTCCTAAAAATACGGAAGTAAAACCCGCCGAACTGAAAATGGCAGTTACTTTAATTGATCAGCTCACAGGAAAATTTGATATTTCAAAATACAAGGATAATTACAATGACGAATTATTAAAAATAATCGAAGCCAAGTCAAAGGGTAAAAAGATCAAGGCGCCTGAAATGAAAGTGGTTCACAGCAAGGCAAGAGACCTGATGGACCAATTGAAAGCAAGCCTTGAGGTAAAACGTAAAAAAGCATCATAATGGCATTAACCGCTTACAAAACGAAAAGGAATTTTGAGGAAACTTCAGAGCCTTCGGGCAAAACTAAGAAGTCAGTTTCTAATTTGATCTTTGTAGTTCAGCGTCATAAAGCATCCAGGTTGCATTATGATTTCCGCCTCGAACTGGATGGAGTTTTAAAAAGTTGGGCTGTTCCAAAAGGGCCGTCAATGAATCCCAAAGACAAAAGGTTAGCAATGATGGTGGAAGACCATCCGTATGATTATAAAGATTTTGAAGGCATTATTCCGGAAGGAAATTATGGAGCAGGAATCGTTGAAATATGGGACAGTGGCACTTATTCGGATTTGAAAAATTCACCCCAACAGGAAGCGGAAAAAAATCTACGCAAAGGTTTAAAGTCGGGCGATTTGAAATTCCAGTTATTCGGAAAAAAATTGAAAGGGGAGTTTGTTTTGGTGAAATTAAAAGGCAAAGAAGATAATAGCTGGCTGTTGATAAAACACCGGGATGATTTTGCCATGGATGAAGAGTATAACAGTGAAGAACAAACGAAAAAGAATTCTCCAATTAATAAATGGCTTGCAGAAAATAAGAAATCTTCGAAAAAAAAAAGAGCCAGCCAATAAATAAAGAAGACTACCAAAAGGAGGAAGCTACAGCCGAAAGAAAATTCAATAAAAAAGATAAAAAAATTTCCGGTTATATAAAGCCTATGCTGGCTAAAGAAACTGACAAGGCTTTCGATGATAAAAATTGGCTTTTTGAAATTAAGTGGGACGGTTACCGGGCTATTTCAGAAATCAGGAAAGATAAAATTTTATTGTATTCCCGCAATGGACTTAACTTTCAGACAACTTACCCGGTTGTAGTAAAGCAATTAAATACCATAAATGAAAAGGTGGTTTTAGATGGAGAAATTGTGGTTTTGAATGAAGAAGGCAAACCGGATTTTCAATTTTTACAACATTATACTGAAAACCAAAATCGTCCTATTCAATATTGTGTTTTTGATCTGCTTGAATTAAATGGAAAGGATACAACAAGCCTTCCGCTTTCAGACAGGAAGGAATTGTTGAAAAAAATAATTCCAGGTGATGATCCCGTTCTGAAATATTCTGACCACGTTGTTGACAACGGAAAAGATTTTTTCCAGGTTTCAAAAAAAAATGGATTGGAAGGAATTATGGCAAAAGAAATGAATTCTAAATATTTTCCGGGCAAGCGCACTTCTGAATGGCTCAAGATAAAAAACCATAAAACTGAAGAAGCGATCATTGCAGGCTATACGCCGCCTTCAGGCTCAAGGAAATATTTCGGCTCTATAATTCTTGCTGCGAAAAAAAAAGATAAATTTATTTACATGGGCAATGCTGGCACCGGATTCAATCAACAATCTTTAAAAGAATTGTATGAACTTTTTGAGCCGCTTGTTCAGAAAAAATCTCCCTTTGATGAGAAAATAAAAAATAATCCGAAGGTAACGTGGATAAAGCCAGCGTTGATTTGTGAAGTAAAATTTACAGAAGTTACCGCTTACGGAAAATTTCGCCACCCGGTTTTTTTGCATTTGAGGAATGATAAAAATATTAATGAAATAAACATGAAAAATATTAAAGAGAAAAAACAATCGCCTCCTTTTAAAGAAAAAAGGAAAGCTCAAAAAGTTGAAAATAATTCCTTGCCCGCTAAAAAAAATAATGCTGCTGAAAGGATTTACACTTTTGGTAAAAATGAAATCAAAGTAACTCATCCTGACAAAATATATTTTCCCAAAGAAAAAGTAACCAAAGGTGATGTGGTGGATTATTATATTTCAATGTCTGATTATATTCTTCCTTATCTGAAAGGCAGGCCGGAATCGCTTTTGCGTAACCCAAACGGAATAAAAGAAAAAGGTTTTTTCCAAAAAAATGTCGTGATGGAAACTCCGCCCTATGTGCATTCTCAAAAGGTTCATTCTGATTCTACGAACGAAGAAGTGAACTATATTGTTTGTGATAATATTGAAACTCTCGTTTTTCTAAATAATCTTGGGTGTATTGAATTCAATCCCTGGCATTCGACTACAAAGGCTTTGGATAAACCCGATTACCTGATGATTGACATTGACCCTTCTGATAAAAATACTTTTGATCAAGTGATGCAGGTGGCGCTGATTGTAAAGAAAATTTTGGATAAAGCCGGGGCGGAAGCTTATTGTAAAACTTCCGGGGCAACGGGTATGCATATTTTTGTGCCTACGGGAAAAAAATACACTTTTGACCAGGTAAAAGATTTCGCCTTGTTGATATGCATGATGGCAAACGAAGAGCTAAAAGATTTTACTACACTGGAAAGAACTCTTTCAAAGCGAAGCAGCAAAGACATTTATCTGGATTATCTTCAAAACCGGCGTGGGCAAACGATTGCATCGGTTTACAGCCTGCGTCCGAAACCCGGCGCTACAGTTTCCACACCCTTATTATGGGAAGAAGTAAAACCCGGTTTATCGCCAAAAGAATTTACGATTTATAATTCACTGGAAAGAGTAAAAAAAATGGGGGATATATTTAAAGGCGTTTTGGGTAAAGGAATTGACTTAAAAAAATGTATAAAAAACCTGGAGTAAATTCATCATGATTTATTATTCAACAGTGAATAAATTATCGTGTCTTCAAATTTTCCATCAAAGAAAAAATCTTCTTTAAAATGCGCTTCCTTTACAAAGCCTGCGCTTTCTAATGTTTTGGCGGAAGCAGTATTGATGGCGCTGATGTCGCCTTCGATGCTGTGTAGTTTTAACTCATGAAACCCATATTCAACTACTTTTTCTATGGCTTCTTTTGTAAAACCTTTGCGCCAGTATTCAGGAAGCAACATGTAGCCAATTTCAGCACGAAAATGTTCTTTTACTATTCTCCAGAGGGCAATCGTTCCTATTAGTTTTCCAGGTTCTTCCCTCAATGCCATTCCCCACGTGATCCCTGTATTTTTTTCGAGATTGTCGTTTAGAAGATTGATAAAATCCAGGGCTTCTTCCATTTTTTCCATCGGCTTTTTCCCAATATATCTCATCACTTCTTTATCAGACCTGAGCCTAAAAAACTGTTCTGCATCTGTGTTTTCCAGCTTTCGTAACAGCAGCCGAGACGTAACAAGTTCGGGGAATGGATGGAAACTTATTTCAAGCATTTATTTAAATTAATGTAGTGAACGAACAAATTCGTTGAATTTTTATTTTTTGCACTGGATATACCGGTTAAGGTTATACGAAATTATTTAAAAAAATCAGCCTATAAATATTTCATTTTTTTTATTCAGGAAAAATCCAATTTTTTCTGCTTCTTTTTGCAATAAATTTTTGTTCAATTTATTTTTTGAATCAAAAAGATTAACCGTGACCAATATTTTTTCTCTTTGTATTTCCCGTTTCCAGGTTCCCGCTACCTTTCCGTTGACGACAATGGTTGGCCAGAATATTCCATTTTTTGAAAAAGCTTTTGATGCATGTTCATTTACAATCGAAGCGCTTCTGTCTTTATAGCTGATTAGAAATTCGTCAAAGGCAGGTAGTAAGAAAACTGAATCCTTAATTTTTTTTGGAATAGAAATGGAATTATGAAACCAATATTCTTCTTCATTTATTTTTTCAGAAACCAAACCTTTTCTTATCATTTCTAACCCGTTTTTCGCATCAGTAATGTTTAAGCCTGACCACCAAACAAAATCGCGTAATGTAGCAGGGCCATGGCTTTGGAAATATTTATCAGCAAGTATCGCCAGTGCTTCCTGCCTGGAAAATATTTTTGGTTTATCAATCCTTTCACTTAATAACGCGTAGGTGTTTTCCTTTCCTTTCATTTTTCCACTACAGATAATTTTATTTAATTCTGCGTTCAAAAAAATATGTGAAGCCCTGTTTTCGTCGGTTGGTATTTTTGCTTTGTTGAGTTGGGTTACCAATTCTTTTCGTGTGGCAAATTTTTTTTCGTCCAAAGATTTCTGAATTATTTTATTGCTTTTTTTCAGAACACTTTCTGTTAGTTCCAATCGCCTATGCCTTCCTTTTAAAGAGGCTTTTAATTTAGGTGCCGTCAAATCCAACATCCAGTAGATATCATTCCGTGACACAAAGTGCCAGGTAGGCCTCAAAACATGTGTTCTTAGAATTTCCCCTGAATTAATTGCTGCCTCAATATCTTTTCCGGTTGCTTTGTTCAAACGAAGGCCAATTGCCCATTTCACCATATTAAAATCCTGCGCCTGCATAGCGCCCATCCAGCTTACGATTTCTTTGGGTGATTTAAATTCCGGCTTAATGATTTGCTGCGAGCTAAGACGGAGATGTGGAATATCTTTTAGATTCATTAGAATTATAAATTAATAAACTATCAATAACCATTCATTCTTCCCAAACTACCTGGTGTGTTTGCTTAATGATTCCCATCACGAAAATACTTTGTAGATGGCCTACATTTTCAATTTCACTTAATTTATTTACATGGAAATCGTAGTAGGCATTCATGTCTTCGCAAACCACTTTCAGCATGAAATCAAATTCTCCTGAAATGCTGAAACATTCAATTACTTCATTCAAATTGTTGATCACTTTGATAAATTTAGAGCCCGCATTTTTTCCATGTTCTTTTAAAGAAACATAACAAATCACCATCAGGGATTTGTTCACTTTGGTGTTATCTACGAGTGTGGCATATTGTTTTATAATTCCGCATTCTTCCATTCGCTTGATCCGCTCATGTACGGGAGTTGTACTTAAATGAATTTTTTCAGAAATTTCTTTCACTGTAATTCTTGCATTTTGCTGCAATAATTTTAAGATTAAAAGGTCTTTCTTATCAGGCAGATAAGGGATAGTAAGCGATTCTTCTTTTGGAATTTGTGATTTCATGGCTAAATAGTGTTTTATTCTTTTAGGAAGGGGAAAAGTTCAAATATATCCTAAAGTTACAATAGGTATTAGTATTTTATCCTGATAGCGTTAAATTTGCAGTTTGAAAAAATAAAATAAAATTATGTCATCAATTACAAAAAATAAGATCGACTTTGATCTTAAATACAAGGTAAAAGATATCAATCTTGCAGGCTGGGGTCGAAAAGAAATTAATTTAGCAGAAGCAGAAATGCCCGGATTAATGTCACTTCGCGAAGAATTTGGAAAAGAGAAACCTTTGAAAGGAGCGCGCATTGCCGGTTGTCTCCATATGACGATTCAGACAGCTGTTCTCATCGAAACCCTGGTGGAATTGGGGGCGGAAGTAAAGTGGAGCTCGTGTAATATTTTTTCTACCCAAGACCAGGCTGCTGCGGCCATCGCTGCAACGGGAGTCGGTGTTTTTGCCTGGAAAGGGGAAACACAGGAAGAAGCGGATTGGTGCATCGAACAAACTTTATTTTTTGGAAGCGCAGATCGTCCATTAAATATGATTTTGGATGATGGTGGCGATTTGACTAACATGGTTTTTGATAAATATCCTGAACTGGTTCATCATATAAAAGGTTTATCCGAAGAAACAACTACCGGCGTACACAGATTGTATGAAAGAATGGAAAAGGGAACTTTGCCTATTCCGGCCATTAATGTAAACGATTCGGTTACCAAATCAAAATTTGACAATAAATACGGGTGTAAAGAAAGCCTGGTGGATGCGATAAGAAGAGCAACCGATATTATGATGGCCGGAAAAGTGGCTGTGGTCGGAGGTTACGGCGATGTGGGAAAAGGTTCTGCCGCAAGTCTGCGCGGCGCCGGGGCAAGAGTAATTGTTACAGAAATTGATCCTATTTGTGCATTGCAGGCGGCTATGGACGGTTATGAAGTAAAGAAAATGATTGACGCCGTAAAAGAAGCCGATATTATCGTCACTGCTTCCGGCTGCCGCGATTTGATCACAGGGGAGCATTTTAAAGAAATGAAAGACAAAGCCATTGTTTGCAACATTGGCCATTTTGATATTGAGATTGACATTGCATGGCTGAACAAAAATTATGGTAATACAAAAGATACGATCAAACCCCAGGTTGATAAATACACCATTGACGGAAAGGATGTTATTATTTTGGCAGAAGGCCGTTTGGTAAATTTAGGCTGTGCTACCGGCCATCCTAGTTTTGTAATGAGCAATTCCTTTACCAACCAGGTTTTGGCACAAATGGAATTATGGCTTCATTCAGAAAATTATGAAAATAACGTGTATGTGCTTCCTAAACATTTGGATGAAAAAGTAGCACGTCTGCATTTGAAAAAAATTGGAGTAGAGTTGGATGAACTTACAGACAAACAAAGCGCTTATTTGAATATTCCGAAGGAAGGTCCTTATAAGCCTGAGATGTATAGATATTAATCGTTAAGGATGATAACATTAATTAAACCCACTTTGGAAGAAGTGGGTTTAATTTTAACAATAAATTCGGTTGCCTCATTGAATGAATGACAATTGAGTAAATTGAAATAAAAGATTAACCGGGATCTACTTGTATTATGCAACAAAAAAAATTGATAGTTATTGGAGGAGGAGCAGCAGGTTTTTTTTGTGCTATTAATGCAGCAGCAAATAGTCCTGGCCTGAAAGTAACCGTAATTGAAAAGACAGGAAAATTATTGAGTAAAGTAAGAGTGAGCGGCGGCGGGCGTTGCAATGTTACTCACGCCTGTTTTAGCATTGCTGAAATGATCAAAAAATATCCAAGAGGAGAAAAGTTTTTAAAAAAAGCTTTTCATATTTTTTTTACAACAGATACAATCGCATGGTTTGAAAATAAAAATGTGAAATTAAAAACCGAAAATGATGGAAGGATATTTCCTGAAAGCAATTCTTCCGAAACGATTGTGAATTGTTTTTTGCAGGAAGCGAATAAATACCAGGTAGAAATATTACTAAACAACGAAATTATTAAGATTGAAAAATCCACATCGGGAAATAATAATCTTTTTCATCTTTTCTCAAAAGCGGGAACTATTTTAGAGGCTGATTTTGTATGCGTAGCTTGTGGCGGTTTTCCGAAACCCGGCCAGTATAACTGGTTGTCTTTTTTGGGGCATTCTTTAGAAAGCCCCGTTCCATCGCTGTTTACCTTTAATATTCCCAAAGCTCCGATTTCTGAACTGATGGGAATTTCTGTAGAAAATGTGCAGGTAAAAATTAATGAAACTAAATTTTTTCAACGAGGTACCATTCTTATTACTCATTGGGGATTCAGCGGCCCGGTTATTTTAAAATTATCGGCCTATGCAGCGCTGCAACTTGCAGAGATGAATTATGATTTCTTAATTTCAGTTAACTGGATTTCTGATTTTAACGAAAATTCAGTTTTGGAAAAACTAAAATTGGTAAGGCATAAATCAGCTTCTAAAAAAATGATCAATAAAAACCCTTTTAACCTTCCTCAAAGGTTATGGGAATATCACTTGCAACAATGTGGAATTAATTTAGAAATCCGGTGGGCTGACCTTCCTTCCAGGCAACAAAATTTGCTGGCGAGGCAACTCTGTTCGCAATCATTTCATGTGAAAGGCAAAACTACCTTTAAAGAAGAATTTGTAACAGCCGGTGGAATCAACCTCAATGAAATTAATGTGAATACAATGGAAAGCAGGGTAGTTCCCTATCTTTTTTTTGCCGGAGAAATTTTAAATGTAGATGGAATTACGGGGGGATTTAACTTTCAACATGCATGGACAAGCGGATGGATTGCGGCTTCAGCAATTGGTGAGTATATGCAAAAAGCTACAGAATAGAAATTCTTTTTATTTATTGGTTTGCTGTATTGTGACCTAAAAAGAATGTACTTTTTATTGGCATATAATTTTATAGTGAAAGAGTATATTTCATTAAAAAATAAAGATGTGGTTTTGGAAAAAGAAGCGGACACAAAAAAGATCATTGAAGAAAAATCAAATCTGAAGAAAGAAAAAATAATTAAGGCTGCACCAAAATCTCAGGCCACGCTGGCGGCTCCCTATTCTGTAAGGCCAAAACCCGGCGCTACCGTTTCGATGCCTTTGCATTGGGAAGAAGTAAAAAAAGGTTTGAAGATGACTGATTTTACTTTAAAAAATTCAATTGAAAGAATGCGCTCCGAAGGCGATATTTTTAAACCGGTTTTGGAAAAGGGAATTAATATGAAATCAGTTTTAAAAAAACTAAAGAGAATGTTATAACGGTGATGGCTAAACGAAATTAATTTATTGTACCATGTAAAAAATCAGATTATTTATGTACTTACTGGTAGGTAGTCCGGAACTGATTGATTACTTCCTGCAATTCTTCCGGTTTTTGTGTTCCAATCAATAATTTTTTCCCATTGGTAAATTCCAATTGCAAACCTTCATTTCCTGAAATATTATAAGCAGTTCCCTTTCCGAAAAGGCCGAGGCGCCAACCCCAACCACCATATTCCGTAATGGCGTTGTATTTCCTTACATAATATTTCAATAAACTGTTCCAGGGGAAAAATTTAAAAGACAATTGTAAAGGGAAAAGTCTTACATAAATTCCATCGTTTTTTATTTGTGTATCGAGCCGGAAACTGAGAACAAAAATTGAAATGAATAAACTGAGTGCCGCACCAATTAAAAGTTGAGAATTGCTGGCCGGTTTGTCTCCGAAAGTGTGGCCGTTGATTACTTGTGTAAACACGCCGTAAATCATCAATCCATTAATACCAATTAATAAAATCCAAAGCCACCATTGTTTGAATCTTTGGGTTTCTGAAAATAAAATTTCGTTATTCATAGTTACTTTATTTTTCGGTAAATATTCAAAAAAAATCCCGTTGAATTTTCATACAACGGGATTTTGATACAATAAATTCAATTAAGCATTCTCTTCTGATTTTTCTTCATCTTCCTGTGTTTTTTCAGCTTCAGCTTCAATATGCTTTGGCTCATTGGCAGGAGGCGGAGGGGTTTGGGCTAAAGTATCTTCAGCTTTTGGCGCTTCTTCTTTCTTCTTTTTCGCAGGCGCTTTTTTAGCTACCGGTTCTTTTTCTACAGGCGCTTTTGCTTCTTCAGATTCGTGATCCATTTTCTTTTTCAGATCAGCCAATACTCCCAAATCACCTAAAGTAGTTTTCTCAACCTTGCTCTGAATATTCTTCACAGCTTTCTTGGTGCTTTCGGCTGCTGCTCTTTTTTCATTGAGCTGTGCATTCTTTTCGTCCGCTTTCTCTTTTTCCCAGATGCGGCTGTGGCTTAGAATGATTTTTTTATCGTTGCGGTCAAATTCAATTACCATAAATGGAGCAATTTCATCCAGGCCGATTACTTTGTCATCTTCGCGGCGCAAATGACGTGCAGGTGCAAAGCCTTCCAATCCGTATGGAAGCTGAACAGTAGCGCCTTTGTCATCGCGGCGGGTAACGGTTCCTTCATGAATGCTTCCAACTGGGAAAGTTTCTTCCAGAGAATTCCATGGATCTTCTTCGATTTG
>JBIQMJ010000082.1:0-14241 GCA_044463445.1 Segetibacter koreensis | reverse complement strand
GAGAGGAGGTGACTGTTATATTTTTTTCTGATGATTGATAACCGACGTAGCGGCAATCTAACGTGTAATTTCCCGGTGAAAGATGCAGGATATATTTTCCTTCATTATTCGCTGTGACACCCATTGGCGTTCCTTTTACAAGAATAGATGCAAACGGAAGTATTTTTCCTTCGCTATCTTTTACAGTTCCCTCAACCGTTTGTGCGCGTGCTGCAAAAACAGGAAAAATAAATAACAGGAATAAAACTTTTTGCATACTTGCACTGATTCAAAAAAATAATAAGCCGGAAACAAATTAGCCAATAACCGAAGCTTCGGTTATTTTTTCTTTTCGAAGATAACTTCCGGTTAATGAAGCAAAACCTGCTACCATTGCGCCAATCAAAGCCGTTATAAATATTAATAAGAACGGGCTGTCGGTTTTAAAAATTAATAAAGAAACCCGATGTGCTAAAATATGGTCATTTTGAGTACTGATCCAAAGACTTAAAAATCCCCATAACAAAAACAAAGAAATAAATCCACAGACAAAAGAAGTAAGATGCCTTTGCTGAATGATGATTGAAATTATTAACGCAACAATCGCGATTGTCCACCAAGGGAAATATAAACAGGAAAGAAAACTGAACAAAATAATTAAAACGGCTGAGACGATAAATTTCATTTTGAAATCATTAATGGATTAATTGGCTAATTCGTTTACTGGATCACTGTTTGTTTTCGATACTCCCGTTCAAATAATTTAATAATTCAACAATAAATAATCAAACTAATTAAAAATCATTGTCCACTTAACGCGGCTGTCATCAGCTTCAGACGCTTTCATCATCCAAAGAGAATAATATTTTCCTGCTGCCCATGTATCAATGAAGTTATCATAAAATCTACTACCGGGATTCCCGCTTTCACCACCCGGAAAAACTCCGAATGCTTTGGTTTCAGGCGTTAATGAGACGATCATTCTCCAACTTGGCCCATGCTGTTCCTTGGCAGCATTTATCGTATTAACCCCTCCCCCAATTGGCAAATGTAAACGGCTGAATGCATCAAGGCGCGCCAAATGTTCTACATGTGTGTCTTTGTATTTTGCCCATTCTATTTTTCCGTTTTCATCTGCTTTTCTTATGACTGCGGTAGCCATTTTAAAAGCGGAAGTTACGTCGTCAGCAAGGGTTTCCTCTTTTAAAGTATTAATATTATCGTAAAAATTAAAATCCGGGTATTTGTGAATAGCATCTAATAAAGTGCTTTCATGAGGCCAGGGCAATTCCAAACCTGATTTTAAAAATTCATCCTGCCAGATCACGGTTGAAAGGCTGTCCCATGTTACTACAAATAGCGTAGCGCCTTTAGAATCCGGATCATTTTTGAAATCCCAGTTTTTAAGAATAGAAAAATAATTTTTTTCCTGCGGACTTAATTTATCTACCTGCATATTTTTTACCAGGATGGGAAGAGCCCATTGTCCAAAAATATTATAATTGCTCGTCTGCAGTTTCATCATATCTTCCGGAGTAATATTATTCATCTCCGTAAGCCTTTTATTTATTTCAATAGCGCGATAAGGAGGATAATTTCCACCCAAATAATAAGGGTAGCTTGTGTCGGTGGGCATCTGGTTAGCGCTGCTGACAAAGCCTCTTTCAGGATTAACCAGGTGTGGATTTTCTTGCTGCGGAATCATTCCCTGCCAGAAATAACTGCTGTCGGTTCCAGGCATCACGAAATCTCCCTGGCGATACCATTTTGCGGGAAATTCTCCCTGGTCCCAAATGGCGATATCCCCGTTTTTATTGGCAAAAATACAGTTTTGACCAGGTGTGTGTAAATATTGTATGGATGCCAGGTAATCATTATAATTTTTGGCTTTATCCAGCAGCGTAAACATTTTTAATTCATTGCTGGGATCATGTGCTTTCCACCTTACTGCATAATCTTTTTTATTCGTATTTCTTCCTCCACTAAAAGTTCTATCATACATCACGGGCCCAATGTTAGTGTAAACCACTGTATCCAGGTAATCCGGCTGGCCTTTAATTTTAATATCCTCAATTCTGAAAGCAGAAGGAATCCAGGCACTGTCAAACCAATATTCTGTACGGCTTTTATCTTTGAATTTAATTTCATAATAATCTCTCACATCCCGCATGGCATTGGTAAATCCAAAAGCGCAACTGTCATTGAAACCAATGATCACAGCCGGAGCTCCCGGGAATGTAGCGCCATACACATTGTAAAACGGTGTACTTATCTGCATTTCATACCAGATCGACGGAAGATTGAGCCCGAGGTGCGGATTATTGCATAAAATAGGGTAACCACTTTTTGTTTTTTGTCCGCTGACTGCCCAGTTGTTACTTCCATTGTCTTTGTCGGGTTTTTGTTCAGTAATGGTTGTAGAATCTTTACTGTCAAAATAGAGCGAATCTGCTGAAGCAGGAATTTTTACAGCGATGGCAGGCGGGGAAAACAGAGTACCTTTTGGAACGATTGGTTCTAAAGAATCCATCACAATTGGATAAATTTTGTTGAAATCGGCAGAGGAAAAAATTGATTTTGCATTGGTCATTTCAAAATCACTTTCCTCGCCAGCCAATTCCAATGCCATATATTTTAAAAAAAGAGCAGATTTTAAATTGGTCCATTTCTCAGGTTTATAATCCAATAGTTTGTATTCAATAGGAAGTGAACTTTCTGTGAGACTTTCAATATAGGCATTCACGCCAGCGGTATAACTATTGCATTCAGAAAGGGTTTCAGGATCTTTTTCAATTTCTTTCAAAGAATTTTCGGCGGCAAAAACCATTCCCAGCCTTCTTTTATCGCGGTCATAATCCAGCGCCTTTGGCCCTATGATTTCACTTAATCTTCCGGCGGCTGCGCGGGTTTGAAATTCCATTTGCCAAAGGCGAAACTTTGCATGTAAATATCCCTGTACAAAATAGGCATCATCATTATTATCCGCAAATACATGAGGCACCAGCCTTTGATCGAAATATACTTTTACTTTCCCCTGTAATTGAGGAAAGGAAAGTTGGGCAGAATAATTTTCATTTACAGGCTCTGCATTTTGCCATAGGCCTTTTTGTGGACTTAATAATTGCCCTAAGGGGACAGGAAGTACCCAATTTGAATTGAACAATACTATCAAAACCACTGTAATAATTCCATAAAGAATGATAGGAATAATTTTCATACCAACCGGTTATTAAAGATGTAAAATAAAGAATTACAAGTTAATACGCAATTGAATTTACCCAAAGAATATTTTGGCGGCCGATCCGGTGAATGCCTGGAATAAAATCACTTCACTTCTTTATGCCTCTTCTCCAAAACTGAGATCACATCATTCAATGTCTTATTTTTGGCCTGGAGCAATACGAGGTAATGGAACATAAGATCTGCGGCCTCATTCAAAAAAAGTTTTTGGTTGTTGTCTTTAGCTTCGATCACCATTTCGACCGCTTCCTCTCCTACTTTTTGGGCCATCCTGTTCATTCCTTCCTTAAATAAAGTGGAAGTGTAAGAACCCGAAACAGGGTGCTTTTTTCTTCCCTCGATAATTTTTTCCAGCGCTCTCAAAAAATCATTCCCGGAATTTTCTTCGTTGAAACAGGTTTCAGCACCGGTGTGGCAAACTACGCCATCTGGTTTCGCTTTGATCAATAAAGTATCAAAATCACAATCCGTTTTAATTTCAATAACATGCAGATAATTTTTGCTCGTTTCGCCTTTCACCCATAACCTGCCTTTGCTACGGCTAAAAAAAGTGACAAGACCGGAATCAATTGTCTCCAATAAGGCGTCCTTATTCATATATCCCAACATGAGCACCACATTGGTGGAGGCATCCTGGATAATGGCAGGCACTGTGCCACTGGAAGATTTGGTAAAATCAATACGCCTTATCAAATCTGTATAATTTCTGTTCATTTGAAATAATTTTCATTAAAAAATTCAGCCAGTTTTGTTGTACAATTCAAAATTATTTTTTCGTATTTACCAGTTTTAATTTAATTCCTGTTTAATCAAAAATCCGATGGAAACAGTAAACCAATAAAAAGGGACTTTTTTTATTTCGGAATATATTTTCAATTTTTTTTAAATCCTTATGGCAATATGCCGTTCATCCAAATATTCTTTTAGCTCAGGAATTTTTATTTCCCCGAAATGAAAAACACTTGCTGCCAAAGCCGCATCTGCATTATCTTGTAGAAATACCTCGGCAAAATGCTCTTTGGTACCTGCGCCTCCTGAAGCGATCACAGGCACGGAAAATTTATTACAAAATAACGCTGTGATATCATGAGCAAAACCATCTTTGGTTCCATCATTGTTCATCGAGGTTAACAAAATCTCACCGGCGCCTGATTCTATTCCCTTTTCTGCCCATTCATAAGCCAGCGAGTCTGTTTTTGTTCTTCCTCCATTCAGATAAACGTACCATTTTCCATCCTTTTCTTTTTTGGTATCAATTGACAAAACCACACATTGCTTTCCAAATTCATTTGCCATTTCGCTGATCAAATTTGGATTTTTGAAGGCTGCCGTATTTACTGAAATCTTATCGGCTCCATTTTGCAAAAGCTCAAATGCATTTTCAACAGAAGAAATTCCTCCACCTACCGTAAAAGGAATGTTGATGTGAGCAGCGATCTTTTTCACAAGCTCTGCAAAAATTTTTCTTTTTTCAACAGTGGCTGTGATGTCGAGAAAAACCAACTCGTCTGCACCTTCGCTTGAATAAAACATCGCCAATTCGACAGGATCGCCGGCATCACGGATGTTTTCAAAATTAATTCCCTTTACGGTTCTGCCGTCCTTGATGTCAAGACACGGAATGATTCTTTTTGCAAGCATTATTTGTTTTGAATAAAATTTTCAATTTGTTGTAAAGTTATTTTTTCTTCATAAATCGCTTTCCCGACTATGGCCCCTGAGCATCCGGTTTCCTGTAAAATCATCAAATCATCATAACATGAGATTCCGCCGCTGGCAATAAGCTGTAAAGAAGGCAAACGGTCTAAAATATTTTTATAAAGATCTGTGGCCGGTCCTTCCATCATTCCATCTTTTGAAATGTCTGTACAAAAAATCTGGTGAATGCCTTTGGACACAATACCATTTATAAAATCAAAGACATCAATACCTGTTTGTTCTTTCCAGCCATGTATTCTTATTTTATTAAAAAGGATATCTGCTCCCGGCAAAAACTTATCGGCTCCGAAATGATGGATCCATTGGAAAAATAAGTGTGGGTCTTTCACGGCGATGCTTCCAACGCTAACCATTGCCGCGCCTGCGTTAAACACAGATTGAACCTGGTCAGTTGTCTTTATTCCACCGCCAAAATCAATAATAAGAGAGGTGCCTCCTGAAATACTTTCGAGTGTTTTTAAATTTTTTAGAGATTCCCAATTCGCTCCATCAAGATCCACTATATGTAATCTTTTAATTCCAACACCTTCAAAACTTTTAGCAACTTCTAATGGATCGTCATTGTAAATTATTTTCTTTTCAAAATCACCTTTGGTTAACCTGACACATTTGCCATCAATGATATCAATCGCCGGAATAATTTCCATTTATTGAACATTTAAAAAATTTGAAAGAATCTTTTCCCCGGTTTCTGCAGATTTTTCTGTATGAAACTGAACTCCGTAAAAATTATTTTTGTGCATTGCTGCACTGAATGATGTAATATAATCAGTAGTAGCAATAGTTTCATCGCAAAGGCCTGCATAATAACTGTGAACAAAATACACAAAAGAATTGTTTTTAATTCCTTTCATGATTGAAGAAGAAAGGTTACTTATCGTGTTCCATCCCATATGAGGAATTTTTACAGGAACTAAATTTTTATTCCGGAAAATTGTATCATCAAACTTCTTCACATCCGTATTGAAAATGCCAAGGCATTTTGTGTTTCCTTCTTCGCTGAAATTGCAAAGCAATTGCAAGCCCAAACAAATCCCCAACACAGGCTGTTTTAAAGAAAGGATCAGTTGGTCAAGTTGTTTCTCTTTTAAATATTCCATTGCCGATGCAGCATTACCTACGCCGGGAAAGATCACCTTGTCTGCTGATTTTATTTCATCCTGATCATCCGTCACAGAAGCGTCTATGCCTAACCGTTGTAACGCGTATAAAACACTCTGAACGTTCCCGGCATTATATTTTATGATGGCAACTTTCATAATATTCCTTTGGTGGTTGGTAAAGAATTATTCAACGGATCTCTGCGGATCGCCATCTTAATTGATTTTGCAAAGGCTTTAAATATCGCTTCGATCTTATGATGTTCGTTTGTTCCTTCCGCTTTAATATTAAGGTTAGATTTGGAAGCATCCGTAAATGATTTAAAAAAATGATAGAACATTTCCGTTGGCATTTCGCCTATTTTTTCTCTTTTAAAATCAACATCCCAAACCAACCAGTTTCTTCCACCAAAATCAATTGCCACCTGCGCTAAAGAATCATCCATGGGTAGCAAAAAACCATATCTTTCAATTCCACGTTTATCGCCTAATGCTTTTAACAGCGCTTCGCCGAAAGCCAACGCTACATCCTCTATCGTATGATGCTCGTCGATATGAAGATCGCCCTTGCAGTGAATGGTAAGGTCAATCCCCGAATGGCGGGCCACCTGGTCCAGCATATGATCAAAAAAACCAATGCCGGTTTTAATATCAGATTGCCCCTTTCCATCCAGGTTGATTGATACTACTATCTTCGTTTCATTTGTATTTCGTATATGAATTTTTTTACGCGGAGGTTGCTTTAGAAAAAAGTAAATCTCTTCCCATTTTTGCGTTTCAAGCGCAATCACATTTCTTAGATCATCATGCGAAACGGTAATTTCAGAAGTTCCTAATTCCTGGAAATTATTAATGAAGATAGCTTTGCCTCCCAGGTTTTTAGCGAGTTCCACATCAGTAAGCCTGTCACCAATCACAAAAGAATTTGCGAGATCATAATTTTCGTCTTCGATATATTGAACTAACATTCCCGTTCCGGGTTTCCGCGTATTTTTATTTTCATGTGGGAAAGTGCGGTCGATAAAAATTTCAGAAAAAACTATGCCTTGTTCTTTAAAAGTTTTCACCACAAAATTCTGAAGCGGCCAAAATGCTTCTTCAGGAAAAATTTCAGTTCCCAAACCATCCTGGTTGGTAACCATCACGAGATCATAATCCAGTTCTTTCACAATCTTTGAAAGATATTCAAACACATGGGGATAGAATTCCAGTTTTGAAAATGCGTCCAATTGATTGGTTACCGGGGGTTCCATTATGATGGTTCCATCACGGTCAATAAATAAAACTTTTTTACTCATAATTTTTTAAAGCATTTAATAATTTTTCATTTTCAGGTGGAGTTCCTACTGTTATCCGCACGCAATCTTTACACAATGGCTCATTACTCCTGTTCCGGACAATAATACGATTCATTAAAAGATATTGATACAATTTATTGGCATCATCAACCTTTACCAAAATGAAATTAGCATCTGACGGATAAATCTGTTTTACAAAATCGAAATTCTTTAATTCCTTTTCTAATAAATTTCTTTGTTCCACTATAGTTTTAATATTACTATTTACCTCGCTGATCCTCTCCAATGCTTTAATTCCCAAAAGTTGAGATGAACCATTAATATTGTAAGGCGGCTTCACTTTATTAAAAAGATCAATGATCATTTCAGATGCGAAGCCTAATCCCAGCCTTAATCCTGCGAGTCCCCACGCCTTTGACATCGTGTGCATTACTATAAGATTTTTATACCGGGTAAGCTCCTGCAAAAAAGGTTTTTGAGATGAAAAATTTATGTATGCTTCATCAATGACCACTATTCCCTTAAAATTATTTAATAAAAATCCGATGTCGTTTCGATCAAAATTATTTCCTGTAGGATTATTGGGCGAACAAATAAAAAGCAATTTGGTATTTTGATCAGTTGCCGATAAAATACCGGGAACATCTAATTGGAAATCTTTTGTCAATAAAACTTCTTTTACATCTACGGCGTTTATGTTACCACAAACTTTATACATTCCATAAGTGGGCGGACAAATAATTACATTATCTATTTTCGGTTCACAAAAAATCCTGAAAGCAATATCAATTATTTCATCACTGCCATTTCCAATAAAAATATTTTGTGGTGGAACACCTTTTATCTTTGAAATTGCCTGTTTCAGTTTCCATTGCAGAGGATCAGGATAACGGTTAAACTCCTCGTCTAACGGCGAGCCATAGCTGTTTTCGTTGGCGTCTAAAAATACATCTGCAGTACCCCGGAATTCACTTCTTGCCGATGAATATGGTTTTAAATTTTGGATATTTTCCCTTACAAGAGATTCTATATTTATTTCTTTCATTTTATTTTTTTATCCGGACAGTTACTGCATTTTTGTGAGCCATTAATCCTTCGGCAGATGCCATTGTCTCAACTGTACTACCGATATTTTCTAAACCTTTCCTGCTTAGTTTTTGGAAAGTAATTTTCTTTACAAATGAATCTACAGAAACACCGCTTTGGGTAAGAGCGGTTCCGTTGGTAGGTAAGGAGTGATTGGTTCCTGAAGCATAATCACCGGCACTTTCAGGAGAATAGTTGCCAAGGAAAACACTTCCGGCATTGATTACTTTTTCTGAAAGTTCTTCCGCATTTTCAGAAGCAATGATCAAATGTTCGGGAGCATAGTCATTTATGAAATCAAAAGCTTCCTCTTTATTTTTGATCACTAAAAATCTTCTGTTTAAAAAACTTTGTTCAATAATATTTTTCCTTGGAAGCAATGGCAATTGCTGATGAATTTCCAAAATAACTTTCTCAATTATTTGTTCGTTTACTGCAACCAAAATTACCTGGCTGTCGGCTCCATGTTCAGCCTGGCTTAACAAATCTGCCGCAACAAATTTTGGAACGCATGTTTCATCTGCAAAAACCGCCAACTCGCTGGGGCCAGCTAACATATCAATTGCAACTCCTTCCATATTCACCAAGCGTTTGGCTTCTGTTACATATTGATTACCGGGCCCAAAAATTTTATCAACTTTTTCCATTGTTTCTGTTCCGTATGCCATCGCAGCAATCGCTTGCGCACCGCCGCCTTTGTATATATTTTTTATACCCAGCACTTTTGCAACAAATAAAATTGCAGGATTTACTTCTCCGTTTTTATCAGCAGGTGTTGTTACGATAATGCTTGAGCATCCAGCCAATTTTGCAGGGATTGCAAGCATCAATAAAGTTGAAAATAAAGGAGCGCTGCCACCCGGAATGTATAATCCCACTTTTTCGACAGGGACGCTTTTTCGCCAACACGTAACGCCTTCAGACGTCTCTATTTTTTTTATTTTTAAGAGTTGCTGCTTGTGGAATTTTTCAATATTTTTTTTCGCCTATAGTATTGCTTTTTGCAAATCCTTAGAAACGGATTTAGAAGAATTTTCAATCTCGTCTTCGGTTACCCAAAGATTAACGGGAGCAGAATTATGGAATTGTAATGAATAATTTCTTATGGCAATATCCCCCTGCTCTTTTACAGTTCTGATAATTTCAGAAACTATTGCTGTGAGATTAACCGAATGAATAACAGGTCTTTTTGTCAATTCTGCCCATTCCATCTTTGAAGGATTATCAATAATAGCACTCATATATTGTTGTTTAAGAAATCATTTTTTCAATAGGTACCACCAAAATCCCCTCTGCTTTAAATTGCTTTAATTTCTCAATCACTTCCCAGAAATCATTTTCATTCACTACGCTTTGAACGCTGCTCCAGCCGCTTTCAGCCAGTGGAACAATCGTAGGGCTTTTCATTCCAGGCAATAAAGAACAGATATTTTTCAACTGATTATCGGGGGCATTCATCATAATGTATTTGAAATTTTTGGCGGCTTTTACTGCATTAATCCTAAGCAATAAATTATCCAAAATTTTTTCATTTTCTGAATTGAGATTTTTATTAGATACCAATACTGCCTGAGAATCCAATATCACTTCTACTTCTTTGAGATTATTGGTAAACAAAGTACTACCACTGCTTACCAAATCACAGATTGCATCAGCCAAACCTATGCCCGGAGCTATTTCAACAGATCCACTTATCTCATGAATGTCAGCTTTCAAATTATTTTCATTCAGAAATTTTTGTAAAAGAACCGTGTAAGAAGTGGCAATTTTTAATCCATTTAAATCTTTTACGCCGGAATAATTTAGACTTTTCGGAACTGCAATACTGAGGCGGCATCTTCCAAAACCAAGCGAGCTAACGATTTCAATATCTTTATTTTTTTCATAAAAAACATTTTCGCCAACGATACCTACATTGGCCACATTATCACAAACATATTGAGGAATATCATCGTCGCGCAAAAAATAAGCCTCGGCAGGAAAATTAAAAGCTTTCACCTTTAATTGACGGTTGCCGTTATTCAATTCAATACCACATTCTTTTAAAAGTTGCACCGACTGCTCGTACAATCTACCTGATTTCTGAATCGCAATTTTTAGCATTTGTTATTTTTATAAATGAAAAAGGCTCACTTTTCAGTAAGCCTTTTAAAATATGATTATTACATACAAATCAACTCAGCTTACCCTTTTGGTAACAAATGATGATGGTGTATGTGAATATTTTGTTTCATTGAAGTGCAAAGTAAAGGATGAAAATTGGTTTGAACAAAAAAAATTATTGGAATGGAAAAACATCTACTTCCACTCCTAATCCATATCCCTCACCATAAATAATTTTTCCATAATCAAATGTTACGCCTTTAGCTACATCTTCTGCCAGAAGCAATGGGCCGTCCATATCCACGTAATCGAGAAGCGGCAATAACTGTGCGATCGCTGCAGTTCCGATAGAACTTTCATTCATGCATCCCACCATTACCTTCATTTCCATTTCGCGGGCATGTTGTATCATGCGCAGGGCAGGTGTGATCCCGCTGCATTTTGTTAGCTTGATATTGATTCCATGAAAATACCCTTTACATTTTATTACGTCATGTTCTGAAACACAACTTTCATCAGCGATCAATGGCAAAGGAGAGTTTTCAAATAAAAATTTCATTCCTTCCCAATCATCTTTTGCCAATGGCTGTTCAATAAATTCAACGCCTAGTTCCGTAAAAATTTTTATTTTCTCCAATGCTTCTTCTGCTTTCCAGGCTGCGTTGGCATCAATCCTGAAAACTGAATCAGTATGTTTTCTTAACTCCTCAATAATTTGGATATCGTTTTCTGTTCCTAATTTTATTTTATAAACCGGCCATTGGGTTTCCTTGATTTTTGATACCATATTTTCAATGGTATCAATACCAATCGTTATATCGGTCAAAGGATTTTTGGAAATGTCAAGATTCCATAACTGATACAATTGTTTGCGATTCATTTTTCCAAAAATATCCCAGGCTGCAAGGTCCAAAGCGCAAACCAGGAAAGGGTCCTGTGGAATGAGGTGATGGAGGTAATGCCAATATCTTTCCGGCTCGGTGAACGAAAATTTTTCGAACATTTTCTTTTTTTGTTCAATGGTAGCCACCATATCCTCCACGGAGGTATTGTAATAAGAGATCGCAGGCGCTTCGCCATAACCTTTTATACCAAAAAAATCCAGTTGCACCAATAATGCAGACTGATGAGTTTTGGTTCCTTTCGAAATGGTAAACGGGTGCTTAAATTTTAAATTGGATTTCCGGTAGTCAAGTTTCATATCTCAAAGGCAGAAGGGTTACCTGCCACTTTCACTTATGTAATTATTCAATTCCTTGTTAAATTCTTTTTGTTTTATCAGGTCTTCGAGAGTCATATCCATCCTGTAATGCCAGTAATGACTGGGATCAGAAGGAATATTGATTCGTTCTTTCCGTGGATCTTCGATCCTGAGTTTCTCATTCATACCCAACAAATCAGCCAGTTGAAAAATACTCCACATAGCCGGAGAATATAAATGTTGCAAAATTATCTTTTTACTAATCCAATCTTCACAGGTACGTGGCGCTTCTCCATATTGGCCCAGCATATAGTTATAAAACCGCTGCGTCCGTTCCGGATTTTCTTCCCACCATTCACGGATCGTACTCATATCATGAGTGGAAGGCATCACCACTGATAAATAAGGAGCATCATCAGGATGAAAGAATTCTTTGTCGTGCGATTTGGGCATTCTTTCAATTTCAAGTCCTAGAATTCCCAATTGTTTCATTACTTCCGGGACACATGGAGGAACCATTCCAAGATCTTCTCCACACACAAGCATGCTGGTATTGCGTTTTAAGGACGGTAGTTTTTTCATTCCCTCCTTTTGCCAAAAATCATTTTGACGGTGATAGAAATAATCAATATAAAAATGCCAGAGAGCGTTTTTTGTGTTATCATCCAGCATTTGAAATGAAGAAGTCTGATCTATCGATATCCTAAAATGAAATTTTTGCTCTCCGGGAACTCCCGCATCAAAAAGGATCACATTGCTGATAAGGTCAAATAAGCCTTGCTTCAGTCCTTCATCATTACTTTTCTTCAACGCCCTGACAACCTTTGTTTGGGTGTTTACAAATTCTTTCAATGTATAACTATCACCTGAATTGTAATCAAGATACTTCTCCTTTACTTCTTCTGTTCTTTCTTTAAAAATATTTTCAATAATGCCATGCGTAATAAAAGGCTTGCAGAAACGGTCATGGTTAAACGCAATATTTCTGTAATAAAATTCAGAAATATCTACTGGAATAGCCGGCACAAATCTTCCCATTATCCCTTCAACCGATTCAAGAGGAATGCTCCATATTCTAAAAAAACCAAGAATATGATCAATTCTGAAAGCATCAAAATAATTACTCATCTGGTCGAAACGGCGGCGCCACCAATTGTATTTATCCCTACTCATGTTTTCCCAGTTATAAGTGGGAAAGCCCCAATTTTGTCCTTTAACAGCAAAATCATCCGGGGGTGCTCCGGCCTGATCTTCCATATTATATAATGATGGATCAACCCATGTATCGCATCCATATCTCGAAACCCCTATGGGAATATCTCCTTTTAAAATTATTTTTTGTTTATGAGCGTAATCAGCTACTTCCTTCAATTGGAGATGAAGATGATACTGAACAAAATAGAAGAATAATATCTCATCATAATGTTTTTGAGATGGAGCTACCAATTTTTGTATTGCCTGCTCATTGTATTTTTTATGACTTTTCCATTTTGATGGATCAGGTGTCTTGTATTTATCACGCAGATAGCTAAATGCTGCATAGGGAACCAGCCAGTGCCTGTTCAAATCAAAAAATTCAAAATAATCAAGATCGTTTTTCAATTCTTTTTTTCCTGCATCAAACAATTCCTTAAGTACAGCAAGTTTAAATTTCATCACCTGCTCGTAATCAAATTGCCTGAGATCATTCAGTTGTTTTTGCTTTCGCTTTAATGGTTTAATGATGGAAGAAAATTGTTTACCGGCCACTTTTTCAAGATTGATATAAATTGGATGCAATGCAAAAGCAGAAATGGCCGCATAAGGATAAGAATCTGTCCAGGTGTGATTAGTGGTAGTGTCATTAACAGGTAATAACTGGATTAGTTTAATCCCCGATTGATTAGCCCAATCGATCAATAATTTAATATCTGAAAATTCGCCTATTCCAAAACTTTTCCGGGTTCTCAGGGAAAAAACAGGAATCAATACTCCTGCGCCTCTCCAAAAAGCGGGTTGATGATTTACAAAACCATCATTTAAAATTGTAACTGAATTTTCAGGCTCTTCCAACTTTCGGATCAGGCGATTTTCTCCCATCTCAAAGCAAACAAATCTTTTTTCCTTCAGGTTATAAATTCCATATTTATAAGTTGCAGGCCATTCATTTTCTTCCAGGAAAATTTTTGTTGAAAACCAATTGTTTTTCGGTTCCAAAAAAATCGGGCTTTCGGTATTCCAGCTTTTTAAATGTATAGTAGAGCCACAAAGACAAATGGTTTCACCCGGTTGCAATAAAGGAGCTTTTACCCTGAAAATGTGGGTATATTTTTTGGGAGAGGCATTTTTTAATTTAGTGACAGGTGGCAGAAGTATTTTACTAAAAGGCTTTGTAAAAAAAACATTCCATAAATTTCCGGCACTGTTCCAAGTGTCAAAAATGGAGTATGTATTTTGTTTTTTTGTGGAAAGGTTGATGAAACGCTCTTCTTCACCATCAAAAATCTCAATCCCTTTGGTGTCTTTCAGAATATAT
>JBIQMJ010000081.1:0-14425 GCA_044463445.1 Segetibacter koreensis | reverse complement strand
AATATTGACAATACTTTCAAAGAACTTTATATTATAACATCAAAACGCTAGTGAACTGAAGAAAGTATAATTTTGAATGTGTTTCCCAAGTGATGTGCCATGAATTAAATCAGCATCAAAGACGAGCGCATATCCTTTGGGCTGATAGGTTTCTCCATTGCTGTTAACGCCTGCTACCTGGCCAGGTGCCAGAAAAACCAACGTACCTTCCTGGTAATCATAAGTATGCCGGCCATAAACCAGGTCACCACATTTTACGTCTTTCAGGAATATAGTGTAAAAACCGAAATACATCCGTGAACCTTGTCGCGGGTTGGCTTTTGACAAGTCAACCACACTCACCAAAGGATGAAGTGTTTCATTGTTGTTGAACACATTGTAATCATTGATGGTTTCAAACCTCCTGATGATATCCATAGCGGTGTATTTTTTCTATTTCAAAATTACTGCTTTATTTATCGCGTAACTGATGTGCCTTCTTTAATCAGCAATAATGGTAGATAAATCAGTAATCCATATACAGTGCAATCAGAAAGATGGTCAGAGCTTTGTAATAACAAAATAAATGATGAAAAGGGTTACTTTAAATAACGGAGTTGAAATGCCCATCTTAGGATTTGGCGTTTTCCAGGTAAAAGATTTAGCTGAATGTGAAAGAAGCGTTGTTGATGCGATTAGTGTGGGTTATCGTCTTATTGACACCGCTCAATCTTATGAAAATGAAAAAGCTGTTGGCAAGGCAATAAAAAGAAGCGATGTGCCAAGAGAAGAGTTGTTTATTACTACAAAGCTTTGGATACAATCCAATGGATATGAAGGAGCAAAGAAATCTTTTGAAAATTCATTGAAACGTCTGCAATTAGATTACATAAACCTATATCTTATCCATCAACCTTTTGGCGATGTATATGGCGAATGGCGGGCGATGCAGGAGTTGTACAAAGAAGGTAGAATCACAGCCATTGGCGTAAGCAATTTTCAGCCCGACAGGCTCATTGATTTAATGGTTCATAACGAAATTGTTCCGGCAGTCAATCAGATTGAGACGCATCCTTTCCATCAGCAAATTGAAACGCAGAAATTCTTACAGGAAAATAACGTACAGATAGAATCGTGGGGGCCATTTGCGGAAGGTAAAAACAACATCTTTCATAATGAGTTGCTCGCTTCCATTGGTAAGAAATATAATAAATCAATTGCACAGATTGTCATTCGCTGGCTAACGCAAAGAGGCGTTATTGCCATTCCCAAATCAGTTCGTAAAGAAAGAATGGAAGAGAACTTCAACATCTTCGATTTTGAGTTAAGTACTGAAGATATGGAAGCCATCAGGACATTGGATACGAATGCCAGTCTATTCTTTGAACATCGTGATCCGGCAATGGTAAAATGGCTGGGCGAGAGAAAACTGGATATTTAATTTATTTACAATCTTTTATTCCAAATGTTTTTTTATTCATTACATAAAAGTTTACACATGAAAAATATCTTAACCCGCATTTTAGTTTGCCTGTTTATATCAACCACACAAATACAAGCCCAGCGGATCATAGATAGCCTCGAAGGCCCGGAAAGCATTCTTAAAATCGGTGATAAATTATTTGTCTCCAACATGAGAGGCGGCTTCATTTCTGAATTATCCACGGATGGGAAATTTATCAGGAAGAATTTTTCAAAATCGGTTTTGCATTCGCCAAAAGGCCTGGCAGCAATTAATAATACTATTTATGTAACAGACACCTCGCGAATCGTTGGTTTTGATATGAATTCCGAGGAACAGGTTTTCGAACTTCCCATCCCCGATGCAACATTTCTGAATGATCTGTGCGTAGCAGGAAAAAACAGGCTAGCAGTTACTGATTCCAAAAGTGACTACATTTATTTGATAACGCTACCCGGTAAAACAATTCAATTTTTAGGAAGCGTTCCTGGTGCGAATGGTATCACTTATCATGAAAAAACAAAACAACTTTATGCTTGTGGAGTAGGACCACAATGGAATGCCCAGGGGAAATTATATGTCAAAGACATGAGCAAAAACGATACGCTTTTTACGGAATTAGAGAATAGTCCAATCGGTTTTTTTGATGGGATTGAATTGATGGATGATGACCATTTGATTGTTGATGATTGGACTCAAGGTGGAAGACTTTTTATTTATGATTTAAAAAATCATAGCAGCACATCTTATACGGTTAACAGCGGCACAGCAGATCTGTATTATGATAAATCATCGGGAGATGTGTACATTCCTGATCCGCGCAAAGACAGAATAGTAATTGTAAATATCAAGGACTTGAAAAAAGATTAAAAACCATTTGAATATAACAGTCTTAAAGTACAATGGTAATAGGTATAAAATTAAAATTCAGATTGTTTGTTTGTTTACTGTAAAACGAAATTAGTCGGGATGATTATACCTGGTTTCCGAAAAGCCCGAAATAAATATTTCTTCACAAAAAAATTTCTCAATTCTAAACCAAAAAATAACAAAAATGAAAAAATTAATCCTCGGAGTATGTATTCTCATCATGAGTGCACAACTGTCCTATGCACAACAGCCCCCAACCGAAACCATTAAAACTTCCACGAATAATACGCCTGAACAAAAGGAAATCATCAATCTTTCTAAACAAAAATGGGATTGGATGGCAGACAAGAATGTAGATTCTTTAAATGTATTTTTTGACGACAAAGCGATGTTTGTTCACATGGGCGGAAGCTGGGGAAAAACCCAGGAACTTGATGTTATTAAAAGCGGAGGCATCTGGTATAAGAAAGCCGTAATTTATGGAGTTATAGTCAACATGTTTGGTAATACAGCCATCCTTTTAAACGACATAGACCTGGTGGCAATGGTTGGCGGACGCGAAGTTACCAGTGCTTTTATGGTAACAGAAGTGTATATCAAAGAAAACGGTAAATGGAAGATGGGCCAACTCACTTTTTCGCATTTGCTAAGGCCGGTTAAAATAAAGAATAATGACAACAATAATAATAACCAGTAGCATTAACAAAAAAATTATCAGATATGAATCGTCGCAAACTTTTTAAAACAGGACTGACATTAGCACGATTTACTGCTGATGAACTCAACAAATTCAATACTCAATTATCAAACATTGAAATCAAAGGCGGGCGCCTTCCAAAGTTCGTGCTTGATTTTTCTAATGTGGAAGCACCGCCGAAACAGTAATGAATGAACTGTGAAAATGAAACCGGTTATTTACCCCCCCGTTTAAAACCAAAATTGACAGCATGGAAAAACATGATGTCTTATTTATTGGCTTTCCTACAGGGGATATGAAGATGCCGCCGCCAATGAAAAGTTTTTTGCACCAATATGATTTAAGCGGAAAGACGGTAATTCCTTTCAATACAAATGCAGGTTATGGTATTGGAAGCTGTTTTGAAACGGTAAAACAATTATGCTCCCAACAGCAAGGTTTTGGAAGGTTTTTCTATCAAGGGTGGAGTGGAAAGAAATGGCGTATATTTTGTGATGAAAGGTGAAAAAGAAAAGAAGGCAGAAACTGAAGTAAAGAAGTGGTTGCAAAGAATTGGTTTGTTGAAATAAAGCCTTTTCAGTAAAAGGATAAATAGCAGTTATTTCTATTTTCAATCAATTTGATTCATATTCATTCATCAAAAAATTTATCATGAAAATTACAAGAATTGGTTCACAGCCATCTTCAAAAGGGCCCGAAGACTGGTTTACAGGTACGGTGCGGATAGACCCGTTATTCCAGGCAAATGAAGCAAGGCGTGGAGCTTCGGCCAATGTTACATTTGAGCCTGGTGCAAGAACCGCGTGGCACACGCATCCACTCGGGCAGACTTTAATTATTACGTCGGGCGTTGGTTGGGTGCAGCGCGAAGGCGGCTCGGTTGAAGAAGTGCATCCCGGCGATATCGTTTGGTTTGAGCCAAATGAAAAACACTGGCATGGAGCTACTGCTACCACCGGTATGACGCATACAGCCATCCAGGAAAACTTAAATGGTGAAGTAGTGAAATGGATGGAAAAAGTTACTGATGAACAATACAATGGCAGGAAATAAACTTACTTTTTATATTTTAAAAAATAACAAATCATGCAAAAAAGAAAATTAGGAAAACAAGGCCTTGAAGTGTCTGCAATCGGTTTGGGTTGTATGGGATTAACCTTCGGTTATGGTACTGTAACAAAAGAAACAGATGCAATTGCGCTCATTCAAAAAGCGGCTGACATGGGCATTACATTTTTTGATACTGCCGAAGCCTACAGCCAGGGCGGTAATGAACAATTGGTCGGCAAAGCCTTAAAACCATACAGAAACAAAGTAGTGATCGCTACCAAATTTGGCTTTAGAAATGGCAACTCCGCCGAGGGTTTGGACAGCAGCCCTGAAAGAATAAAAGCAGTCGCGGAGGCTTCCTTAAAAAATTTACAAATTGATGTGATCGACCTGTTTTACCAGCATCGCGTAGACCCGAATGTACCGATAGAAGAGGTTGCCGGCGCTGTAAAAGATTTAATTGAAGAAGGCAAAGTAAAATATTTTGGGTTGAGTGAAGCAGGTGCACAAACGATCCGGAATGCACATGCAGTTCAGCCTGTCAGTGCCTTGCAAAGTGAATATTCTTTATGGACCCGGCAGCATGAAAAAGAAATTATTCCAACTATTGAAGGATTGGGAATTGGCCTGGTTGCGTACAGTCCGCTGGGCAAGGGTTTCCTTACAGGAAAAATAGATGAAAATACAAAGTTTGCAGAAGGCGATATTCGTAACAGGTTACCCAGATTTACAGAAGAAGCACGTGACACAAACAAAGCATTGCTTGATTTGATCAATGAATTTGCTAAAAGAAAAAATGCCACACCTGCACAAATTGCTTTAGCATGGGTGCTCTCACAAAAGCCGTGGATCGTACCTATTCCTGGTACTACGAAATTGCATCGCTTAACAGAAAATATTGGCGCAGTAAATATTCAATTCACCCCGGAAGAATTAAAACAAATTGATGAAGCATCTTCAAATATTAAAATAAAAGGTACCCGCTATCCGGAAGCTTTGGAAAAAACGACGGGGCTGTAAAAACTTTGAGTAAACCGGTTTTAAATGATCCGGGATTCAGTAAATCCACTTCTATTACGGTTTTTTATTTTGAAAAATCAGAAGAAAAATCATCGCTGAAGATACCTTTATTTGGTAACATATTTGTAAGAATCAGCAATAGGTTTTCTGGAAAAGAAAGAATATCCAAAAGCTTTTTTCATCAATAGGTTTAATGAAAAGCGAATGAATCAAAATACAGGACTTATCAATAAAGCCGGCGGCCTTCTTCAAAAGAAAGGCGCTACCGTTGCCGTCGCAGAGAGCGTTACTTCAGGTAATCTGCAGGTGATTTTTTCGTTGGCAAAAAATGCTACTTTATTTTTCCAGGGAGGAATGACAGCTTATAATATTGGCCAGAAATGCAGGCACCTGATAGTAGAGCCTACTCATGCAATTGAATGCAACTGCGTTCCACAAAAAGTGTCAGAGCAGATGGCATCAGGAATCTGTGTTCTTTTTACTTCCGATTATGGCATCGGAATTACCGGATACGCCAGTGCGGTTTCTGAACAAAACATCGAACAACTCTATGCCTGGGTAGCCATCACAAAAGGGAATAAAATTACCGGATCAAAAAAAATAATTGCTTCCGAAAAAAACCACTGCAAGTGCAGTTAGAATTTACCCGTCTAACGATTGAATATTTTATTCAAATCCTGCAAAAGAAGTAGGTGTCGCAATAAAATATGTTCCTTTTCTGCAAAATAAAAACTGGTTGAATTTATCCGTTTACTGATTTTCGATTGATTGTTCCAATTTTTTAAGGATAAACTTTTTAAAAAAACCAGGCTACTGGTGCGCCCTATTGGTTCTGTTTTTATTCATCTAAAACGTGACAGAGAGTAAAGCAATAAATAAGAGCGATTTTTATTCTATCATAATTTTTCAATCCAAACCGACAGCGATCCTGCAGGTGCAAAAAATTCTCCCCAGCCATCCTCATTGATTGATACTTCTGCATCATTTTTTTGAAGAAGATCAATGAAAGTTTTTCCGGCGTACCGCTTTCCCACTTCCATGTTTTTATTACCATTTTCTCCATTTGAAATTACCACTGCGCATCCACTGTGCTGGTCATCTCCTTCGCGTGTCCAGCCTATACAATTCGGATGATCAAAATAACTTCTTTGCATTCCAAATGCATAATCACAACGCGCTTGCAAAAGCTGATCAATATTTTCAACTTTTTCCAGCCATATTTCATATTCATTCCCATCGTGGCTATAATCTTTGTAATGCGCACCATATAAATCAGGATAGAAAACACTGGGATACCCTTCATCACGAAGGAGAATCAAAGCATAGGCTATGGGTTTAAACCAATGTTCTACCGGCGCTTCCAGGGCCTGCAGCGGCTGTGTATCATGATTGGAAACCAACGTAACTGTTCTTGCAGGATCCGCTGCCACCATCGTATTTTCAAATATTTTAGAAAGATCAAAATCTTTTCCTTTTTTAGAAGCCAGGGAAAAATTTTGCTGTAGCGTAGCATCAAAAACGGTCATGCTTCCATTGGTAGCTTCAATATATTTCAGCAAAACATCCGTTTTTCCCGGTGACCAATATTCACCGACGGCAAAAATTTCCTGTCCCGTATCCTTTCTTAATCTCTCCAGCCATTCTGTATAAAACCAGGCGGGAATATGTTTTACAGCATCCAGTCTTACCCCATCAAACGGAGCCTGGTCATAATACCATTTTGCCCACCCGCTTAACTCATTTCTTACATTTTCATTTCTGAAATTGATATCATCAAACATGAGATAATCGTAATCACCCATTTCTCCATCGATCATTTTTTGCCAATTATCTCCATAACCGTTAAGGATATGGAAAATCCCTTTTTCGCCCGTGTCTGCAGCGCAATCCACACCCGTGAAGCACATAAAATCCCATATAAACTCCGAATATTTTTTATTTCTTCCGGGAAAAGTAAATTTCGTGAAAGCTTCAATTTCATAAGGATCAGAAATTACTTGGTTCCGGTTATTGGGGTCAACTTTCACCACTTTTACTTTTTCCTTTTCATCGCCGCCGGCTTTATGGTTTAAAACAATATCTACCATTGCCTGCATTTTGTTATCCTGCACCGCTTTCACGGCATCGATATATTCCTGCCGCGTTCCATATTTCGTTCTTACGGAACCTTTCTGATCAAATTCGCCAAGATCATATAAATCATAAGGCGCATATCCCACCCCATCCGCCCCTTGCATCGTCTTGCAGGCAGGAGGCAGCCAGACCGCACTAAAGCCCATTGATTTTAAATGAGGAGATTCTTCTTTTAATTGCTTCCAGAGATTCCCATCAGCAGGCAAATACCAATGGAAAAATTGAATGATCGTTCCTTTAAACATTTAATTATCTGTTTTTCTGTAACCTACCTTGCAAACATGTTCTTCGGTTTAGTGATTCTCACAGGCAACCGATTTTGGCATAAAATGTCTTTCCAAATATGTTGCCAAATAATTATATCAAATCCCTGTCCAAAACTGGCATATTTTTTAAAGAACAAATGAAAAAACTATTTTATGAATTCTTATAACTGGGGAATTATTGGCCCGGGAAATATTGCGCACGATTTTGCAAATGATTTGAAGCTGGTTGCTGCTCCGCAAAAAATAACCACTGTTTTATCACGGACTAAAGAATCTGCCAATGAATTCGCTGATACATTTATGGTGGAATTCAGATATACAGATATGGAAGATTTTATAAAAAATGGCAAGGTGGACATTGCCTACATTGCTACCCCCCATCCATTTCATTACGATGCCATAAAAGCCTGCCTTAATAATCATATCGCCGTGCTTTGCGAAAAGCCGATAGTGATTAATTATCCGCAATACGAAGAGCTTCGTAATCTATCGGTAAAAAATAATACTTTTTTGATGGAAGGCATGTGGATCAGATTTCTTCCCAGCTTTTGCGCTTTGATGGATCTGCTATCACAAAAAATTATAGGAGAAATTATTACACTGAAAGCGGCGATGTATTACCAGGCTCCCAAAAATGAAAATAACCGTTATTATGATCCTTCCAAGGGAGGGGGTTCATTACTTGACCTTGGAATCTATTGTGTTTTTCTAAGCACCCTTTTATTGGGCAAACCCAGGCAAATAAAAGCAGTAGGCCGCCGGTCTGAAAAAGAAATTGATGAAGCATGCGCTATACTACTTTCGTATAGCCATGGCCGTTATGCTATGCTGGAATCTTCATTTCTAATAAAAAACAATAAGCCGGCGGAATTTTTTGGAACTAAAGGAGTTATTCGCATTTTGGATCCATGGTTTGAAAAAACCCCAGCCATTGAAGTAGAACTATTCCACGGAGCAAAACAAAATTTTCCTCTTGACTGGGAAGGCCACGGGTTACAGTTTGAAACTGAAGAAGTAATTAAGTGTGTTTCCCGCTATCAAATTGAGAGCCAGCTACTGCCTTCACGCCTTACAGGAGAAGTTTTACAAATAATGGATGAAATAAGAAACCAGATGAATGTTACTTATGATGAATATGAATAGGAGAAATCAAAAGGTAATGTTCACTCCCAGGAATAACGCGCCATTTTCCTTTTTGGAATTATTTAATCCCGATAATCTTTTGTAATAATCCACTGAAAAAACATGGAAAATATTTTCTATGCCCACTCCCGCTTCCATAAAAGGATGCTTGTCGGGGACTTTAAAATGCGCGTCTTTATTATACTCACGGTTGGCCTGTGACATATCTCCCTGGTAAGCATTATATGAAATACGCGTCCTCCATCCCAGCCTGCGGATAAATGGTATTTTATTTAAGATCAATCCCCCGATATAAAACCTGGAATATAGACTTACGTATTCGTCTGCCGCAAATTCATAAGGCAACATGGTATTAAATAAATATCGGCTCGCCACATAATATTCATTTCCAGCGGGAAGGTTTAATAATAGATAAGGCGCTTTTCCAAAGGTTTTACCGGCATGGATATTATAATAAAAAAGGGATTTGGGAGGAAGGCGCAGCAATTGCTCTATCCCCACAGAAACTTTTTGGTAATTGAATGAAGTATTTCCCATTTTAAATCCTTCCGTAAAATTAGCAGTGAGAATGGGATCATACGTATCAGCGCGCACCTGGTCAAAATTCCAGATCACCGTTCTTTCTTTGGCCACAAATCTCAATCCTATTGAAGCCTCGGCAGCAGGCAGCGCGTGAACATTAATACTGTCGACGGGTAATTTTGTTTTACTATCAATTGGATGAAATGAAAAATCAAAAACCGGGGTAAGTTGTTTGTAAATAAAAGAACCGTTTACACTAAATTTTTTTGAAATATATTGTTCGTGTTTCAACTGGATTTGTCTCAGATAAATTTTGGTCGTAGGAATATTTTTTCTGAAATAAGAATTGATCAGGTTGTCTTCATCCAGTTCCTGGTCTTCCTCGGTAAGATAGTCGTAGTCGCTGCTGGCATATAAACTGGTCTTGGTCCATTTTGCTGCATTCCATAAAAATTTAATTCCAAGTCCCCCCTTTGCAGATTGGTCTTTGGTACCATAGGCGAAGTACCCATTGAGGTTTATTTTTTTATTGAATCCTCCAAGCGTCCACAAACCCGATCTGAAGCGGTAACCTTCAATACGATTGGTGCTGAGAAGGGAATAATAAGGACCAATGCGGATCCTATTATCAAAATCCCAAAAACCCGTACCGAGAAGATTAATCACTTTTGATCCAAAGACAAACCGCGGGCTTTTTTTGAGAGAATCCACCATCACGTAAATACTTTTTTCGTGATTGGTTAAAGAATCGCCCATCCGGTTTTTTATCCAGTAAGACGCGGGCTTTTGAAGATCAGCAGTGGCCTCCTTTTTCATTTTTTTCAGAAATTCATTAGCCATTCCTGAATTGATTTTTATGTCGCCGATAACGGTGGTGTTCACCACTTCCAGCCTTATTCTTTTTGAACTTTGTGGGGCGGGAATTCCCAACAATTCGACGCCTGTTTCAAACTCTACATTTGAAATAAATTTATAAGGCATGTACTCTAACTTTCCGGTAGCAGAATCGTGGCTAAGCCTGAATTCTTCGCTATATCTCACATTTTTTATAAAATCGAGATTGGCAGTACTACTTAAATGCATTTCAATTTTCTTCACTGAAAAGGTGCTGTCATTTATCCAAAGTGAACCGCTGAAAGCATTTTGATATTTTTGCTTTGGTTTGAAACGAATGGTATATACTTTTTTACCATCGACAATATTGCTGTCATTAAAATAAAAATTATAATAATTAAAAGCGGTATTGCTCAAAGGGCTTGCATAAGTCTGGTTAAAAATAGTGTACCAATTGTCATAAATATTGTAGCTAAAATTAAATTTATCCAATTGCCTTAAAAATTTATCCGTTTCAAGGCCCAAGGTTTTCGTAGCTAAAATGGTTTCGCGATTGATAAGCGGTGAAGTGCTATGATATTTATCAGAAATGGTTTCTGAAAAATAAACGGGGAGCATCCGGCTTCCGCCATTTTCCACTGCCGCGTTGTGATAGATTTTGAGAACCAATGATTTTAAACCTTTGCCCCGGGTGGAAGAATCCAAATTATTGATGTCCACTTCATGCCTAAGGTATTGCCTGTAACTATAATTTTGAAACCTGTCAGGATTATTATACATTTTATTGGCTATCACTTTTTTCATGTAGCGCTTTCCGGGTTCTTTATCTCTCTCAGCGCCCATGATCACTACTTCCTGCAAATCCTGCGCTGCTATTTTCATTTTTAAAATGAGACCACTCGTATGATTTTTTTGTAGTGGAAAAATCAATGTTTGATAACCCACACTTGTCAGTTCCAGGGAATCTCTCCACACCTCAGTGCTAAAAGAAAAAGAGCCATCCTCTTTGGAAAGAACCATTGCCGGGGAATACTGCAAATGAACGGTAACATGGTTCAACGGTTCACCGCTGCTTTCATCAATTACTTTTCCTGAAATAATATACTCCTGTGAAAAGGTATTTTTAGAAACAACGGAAAATAGCATCATCATCAAAAAAACAAAAAGCAGCGGCGTTCCACCGATGCGATAGCGGTTGAGATATAATAATGAAATTATACTTTTCATCCCGTTAAAACCTCTTTTATAAAAAGGAAGGGAAAGGGGGTCGCACTTTGATAGTTCTGTTTTCAGGCGGCTGAGTACTAGTTTAAAAATGGGCTCAAAATTAATTCAGAATTGCATAACCATGCAATTTCTTTGTTAAATGGCAACTTTATTTCAATTCATAAAAATTTCTTTTTTTGAAGCCATGTAAATCAATGCTCCTCTTCTTTTTGAATTTGAAAATTACAGTAAACCAACAAAAAAAATAATTTTCTGTTTTGCTTTTAGAGTCAAAATGCATTTTGCCCTATCAAACTGAAAACATAATTTTGCGGCTCAAAAATACAATTCAAAATGCCATATTTATTTACTTCTGAATCGGTGAGCGAAGGCCATCCTGATAAAATTGCCGACCAGATAAGCGATGCGTTGATAGATAACTTTTTAGCCTTTGACCCGCAAAGTAAAGTTGCCTGCGAGACATTGGTGACCACAGGCCAGGTAGTATTGGCGGGCGAAGTTAAATCGAAGGCTTATCTTGATGTGCAGGAAATTGCAAGAACGGTGATTCGCAAAATTGGTTATACAAAAAGTGAATACATGTTTGAAGCCAATTCGTGCGGTATTTTTTCTGCCATCCATGAGCAATCAGCAGACATCAACCAAGGCGTTGACAGGAAGAAAAAAGAAGAACAGGGCGCAGGCGACCAGGGAATGATGTTTGGTTATGCCACCAATGAAACACAAAATTATATGCCTTTGTCGCTTGATATTGCCAACAGTTTATTGATAGAACTGGCGGCACTCAGAAGGGAAAATAAAGAAATTAAATATTTACGCCCTGACGCTAAAAGCCAGGTTACGCTTGAATACAGTGATGATAACAAACCTTTGAGAATTGAGGCCATCGTGATTTCTACCCAGCATGATGATTTTGATAAGGAAGATAAAATGCTGAAAAAGATTTCTGATGATATTAAGAAGATTTTGATTCCGAGGATGAAGAAAAAATATCCTAAATACGCACATTTTTTTAATGACAAAATAAAATACCATATCAATCCAACCGGTAAGTTTGTGATTGGCGGCCCGCATGGCGATACCGGCCTGACCGGAAGAAAAATAATTGTAGATACGTATGGAGGCAAAGGCGCTCATGGTGGAGGAGCCTTCAGCGGAAAAGATCCGAGCAAAGTGGACCGCAGCGCTGCTTATGCGGCACGGCATATTGCCAAAAACCTTGTGGCCGCAGGCGTTTGCGACGAAGTGCTAGTGCAGGTTTCTTATGCCATTGGCGTGGCGCAGCCCACCAGTATCAACGTAAATACTTATGGCACTTCCAAAGTAAATTTGACCGACGGGGAAATTGCAAAAAAAGTAGAAGCTATTTTTGATATGCGTCCTTTCTTTATTGAAAAAAGATTGAAACTCCGCAATCCTATTTACCAGGAAACCGCGTCTTACGGCCATATGGGAAGAGCCAATGAAATAGTCACCAAAACTTTTAATCTTCCGAATGGCTCTCCCAAAACAGTAAAAGTAGAATTATTTACCTGGGAAAAACTGGATTATGTTCCTAAGGTGAAAAAAGAATTTGGAATAAAATAAAGCTCTCAAAATTTTTAAATGGAAACCATAAGTAACAAAAACTTGTGGTTTTTTATTTTTGTATCTTTAAATAAAAAAATGGAAGCGATTGAAAAACTCGTTCATTTTGATGATGAAGGCAATGCTACTTTAAGCTTAGGTAGAAATTTTTCAAAAAAACAGGCTAAAGTGGTTGTGTTAATTAAAGACGATGAGGTAACAGACAAAGAGTGGCTGGCTTTAGCCACGAAAGGAGGCGCGTTTGATTTTTTAAATGATCCTGCTGAAAATATTTATACTATGGAAGATGGAGTTCCTTATAAAAGTAAGTCTGATGAAATTTAAAATAGTATTAATAGATTTTCCGTTTGATGATTTTTCAGAAGCAAAATTGAGACCTGCTCTGTGTTTAACCAATCCTATTTCAGAACATAATCAAATAGTACTCGCATTAATTACAAGTTATTTACAAAATGCAAATGAAATTACAGATGTGATTATTGAAAGATCAAGTTGATTTTCAAGCAACAGGATTAAAGGTCTCTTCTGTAATTAAAATTCATCGCTTACTTACCACCACAGATAAAATAATAAGAAAAATTATAGGTGATCTACCAGAATCTTACTATTCTGAAATTTATGAAAAAATAAAAAGATTGTTTGGCATACAGTAGTATTGCTAATTAAAACCATTCAAGAAAAAATAAGTGAGGCCACAACATAAAACATTTACCCAGCAGCATCGCCCTAAAAAAAATCTTTTAATTGGCGGAATTCAATCAGTGATTGATGCTATGCGAAGTGGTGTCCAACTGGAGCGCATTTATTTGCAAAATACAATTTCAGGAGAAGAAGCAGAGGAATTAAAAAAGGTTGCGCTTGAGTTCGAAGTGCCGGTAAATAAAGTTCCTTTTGAAAAAATAAGAAACTTTAATTTAGAAAACCCGAAAGGATGTATTGCGATAAAATCAAAAATAAAATACCAGAATCTGCAGGAGGTAATTTCTTTTGTGGTGGAAAACGGGGAAGTGCCCTTAATGCTTCTTCTTGACGGGATTACAGATATCAGAAATATTGGTGCTTTAGCCAGAACGGCTTACTGTTGCGGTGTTCAGGCAATCGTAATTCCAGAAAAAGGCGTGGGCGCTTTGAATGAAGATGCGATAAATACTTCAGCAGGCGCTTTGGAAAATATCGCTGTTTGCCGTGTTAAAAGTTTACACGGCGCCATTGATGAATTGCACCTGAACGGCATAAAAGTTTTTGCAAGTGAAATGAAAGCGGGAGCAAAAGTTTTCGATCTTAATTTCAAAGATCCTTGTGCCATAATTATGGGAAGTGAGGATAAGGGAATTCATCCATCCCTGTATAAATTGTGTGACGAAAGTTTTAAAATCCCGATGCAAAAAGATTTTGAGTCGTTGAATGTTTCCGTAGCCGCGGGGATGATCTTATACGAAGCGATGAAGCAAAGAATGGTCTGATTCTTTTTATCTTTTCTCTTTTATTTTTTCAAAGAGCCAGTAAGTCAGTTTGGTGGAAAGGATTCCCAAACCTGCGCCTGCAATCACTTCTGACAAAAAATGATCTTTATCATAAATTCTTAATAGTCCAACGCCGGTCGCTACAACATATCCGCTATAACTAAGAATCGGA
>JBIQMJ010000080.1:0-14496 GCA_044463445.1 Segetibacter koreensis | reverse complement strand
CATATCCGTCTTTTGCTGATGACTTTTTTTCTCCAGTTTTTTCCTGACCTGGTAAAAAATGGGCACGTTTATATTTTGGAAACGCCCTTGTTTCGTGTGCGTACGATGCCCGGAAAAAACAAAGAAAAGCAGGAGACTATTTATTGTTATAACGAACAGGAAAAAGAAAAAGCAATTTTGAAATTAGGAGGGAAACCTGAAATAACAAGGTTCAAAGGTTTGGGAGAAATATCTCCGGAAGAATTTGGAAATTTTATTGGTGATGATATCCGGCTGCAACCGGTAATGCTCTTGCCCGAAATGCACATACAGCAATTGCTTGAATATTACATGGGGAAGAATACGCCATCGCGCCAGGATTTTATTATTGATAATTTGAAAGTGGAAATGGATTTGGTGGAAGAAACAATGAACTGATCTGAGTAATGACTAATTAGCTGATATGAAAATAAAGTCAATAAAATAATTCTAAATTTTTAATTAATACATGCATATAGTTTTTCAGCAGGAAGATGTAAAAACCCTTTCAAAAACTTTTGAATTGGATGAATCATTGCAAAGTGAAATTTTTGAAATAAAAGATGATTTTGCTATAGGTCCTTTGCGGGATATTTACTCCCCGGAAGGAATAGAAGAAAGGAAACAATGGTGGCGTACGGTTTTAGCCGGCGGAGATTATAACGGACATGTGGATACCGGCGAGGTAGATGACAAAAAAACGATAGAGGCCATAAAAGAAAAATTAAAAACCAAGCAGGATGAAGAGGCATGGATTTGGGTGGCGCCCAATAAACATGATGTATGCGGTTATTATTGGCTGATGTCTCAATTGAAAGAATTTGAAGGAAGGGTATATGTCCTCATGTTGAACAATCTTCCGTTCATCAATGACAAAGGAGGTATTTTTTATCCTGAAAATTTATTTGAAATCCCGCCACGCGAATTTTTAAAAGCAAAGAAACTGGCGAGGCCAATTACCACTTCTGAATTTGAAATTGATCCTGACGAATGGACAAAAATTTGCAATGAAAATAAGACAGTGCGCATCCTTGAAGGCGCAAAAAAATTATCACAACATGATGTTGATTTTTTTGATAAATACATCATGGAATTTATTACTTCTGATTGGCAAAAGGCCGGAAAAGTGATTCACCAGGTATTATCAAAAGCCAAACAAACTACCGGTGATGCATATCTTCTCTGGCGGATTAAAGAACTGATAGCCGGTGATAAAATAGACGCCCAGGGCCAACTGGCAAACATGAAAGATTTTGAAATTAAAAAGAAAGCGGAATAAATATTTTTGCATGAACATAAAAAGAATTCATCATGTGGCGATATTAACGGATGACTTTGAAAAAAGTAAAAAGTTTTATACAGAAATTTTGGGATTTGAAATTGTAGCCGAAACGTACCGCAAAGAAAGAAGGTCTTTTAAATTGGATCTTGCAATAAACGGGCATTATCAAATTGAATTATTTTCGTTCCCGGATTTTAAAGAAAGACAATCATTTCCTGAAGCCAAAGGCTTGCGGCACCTGGCTTTTGCGGTAGATAATATAGAAGAAGCAGTAAACGAACTTATTTCGGAGAATGTTATTTTGGAGGAAATCAGAACTGATGAATTAACGAATAAAAGATTTTGTTTTTTTTATGATCCCAATGGCCAGCCGCTGGAATTATATGAAGTTTAAAAACAAATGCAGTAGAAACGAAAAATAAAAATGGCAAAAACAAATAAGCAGGAATATAAACATAGTGATTCCGGAATTTCGGGCCAATATAAAGCGTGGTTTCTTGATTATGCAAGCTACGTTATTTTGGAACGTGCGGTACCGGCGATAGAAGATGGATTAAAACCCGTGCAGCGCCGCATTCTTCATGCCATGAAAGAAATGGATGATGGCCGGTTCAATAAAGTTGCGAATATTATTGGCCAGAGCATGCAATATCATCCGCATGGCGACGCGAGTATTGGTGATGCCATTGTAAATCTTGGACAAAAAGATCTTTTAATAGAAACGCAGGGAAACTGGGGCGATGTGAGAACGGGGGATGATGCGGCGGCTCCAAGATATATTGAAGCCCGCCCCAGCAAATTTGCGCTGGAAGTGGCTTTCAATAATAAAACCACCAATTGGCAATTGAGCTATGATGGAAGAAAGAACGAACCAGTTACGTTGCCCATGAAATTTCCCTTATTGCTTGCGCAAGGAGCAGAAGGAATAGCAGTCGGCCTTGCTACAAAAATACTTCCTCATAATTTTTGTGAATTGATCGAAGCTTCCATTAAATATTACAAAGGGAAAAAGTTTGAATTATTTCCTGATTTTTCTACAGGTGGAATGATAGATGTATCTAATTACAATGATGGATTACGGGGTGGTAAAGTCAGGGTACGGGCTGTGATAGAAGAAATAGATAAAAAAACTATTGTTATCAGGAATGTTCCTTATGGAACTACGACCACTCAATTGATAGAAAGTATTATTAAAGCCAATGATAATGGAAAAATAAAGATCAAAAAAGTAACAGATAATACAGCCGCTGAAGTGGAAATTACTGTGGATCTTGCTCCCGGAATTTCTCCTGATATTACGATAGATGCGTTGTATGCATTTACAGATTGTGAAATTTCAATTTCTCCCAATGCATGCGTGATAGAAGAACAGAAGCCTGTATTTTCAGGTGCTTCCCGGTTATTAAAATTTTCTGCCGATTACACACGGAATCTTTTGAAGAGAGAACTGGAAATTAAACTGAAGGAGTTGCAGGATAAATGGCATTATACTTCTCTTGAAAAAATATTTTTTGAAGAAAAGATTTATAAGGAATTAGAGAAGAAGCATGAAACATGGGATAAAGTAATCGCAGCCATCGATAAAGCTTTTGTTCCTTTTAAAAAATTATTGCAACGTGACGTAACCAGGGAAGATATTCTGAAACTAACGGAGAAGCCTGTACGTAGAATTTATAAGCTGGATATTGACGATCTTATTAACCAGATAAAATCATTAGAAGCCCAGATTGATGAAGTAAGGCATCACCTTGAATTTCTTACAGAATATGCAATTTCTTATTATGAAGAATTATTGAAAAAATTTGGGAAAGGCCGTGAACGCAAAACGGAGATTAAACTCTTTGATACCATCCAGGCAAAGGCAGTGGCGATTGCCAATACCAAAATTTATGTAAACCGGGCAGAAGGTTTTATGGGTACCAGTTTGAAAAAAGATGAGTTCGTTGATGATTGCAGCGATCTCGATGATATTATTGCTTTCACAAAATCAGGGAAGATGAAAGTCGTGAGGGTCGCTGATAAAGTATTTATCGGAAAGGATATTATTCACGTTGCCGTATTCAGAAAAGACGACGATCGCACCACTTATAATATGATATATGCTGATGGCAAAAAAGGGATCAGCTATGCCAAAAGATTTAATGTCACTTCTGTGACGCGTGACAAAGAATATGATCTTACCAAAGGTGATGAAAAAAGCAAGGTTCATTATTTTAGTGTCAATCCAAACGGGGAAGCAGAGGTGGTGCATATTCTGCTTACACCTGGTTGCAGTGCACGAAATAAGGAGCTGGAATTTTATTTTGAGACTTTGGAAATCCGCAGCCGCAGCAGCATAGGTAACCAGGTTACCAAATATCCTGTGAAATCCATAAAGCTATCAGAAAAAGGAAAATCTACCCTTGATAAGCGTCAGCTTTATTTTGATGAAACATTTGGCCGGCTAAATACAGAGGAGAAGGGTTCGTTATTAGGAGACTTTGAAGGAGATGATAAAATCCTCGTCATTTACAAAGAAGGAACGTATGAAATTACCGGCCAGGAAACTACCCAACGATTTGATGCTGACGAAATAGAGTTGATAGAAAAATTTGATCCTGATAAAATAATAACGGCGGTTTATCTTGATCATGAAAAGCTGCAATACAATGTGAAGCGTTTTAAGATTGAAACTCAAACACTGAATAATAAATTCCTTTTTATTAAAGAAGGAAAAGATAATAAGTTGATAAAGGCTTCCACTGCCGGGGAACCAATTCTTCAAATGCAGACCGGGCGAGGCTCACAGGTGAGGAAGGGAAAAATAAAATTGCACAAAGTAGTGGATGTAATGGGATGGAGGGCTGTAGGGAATAAACTTACTGATTATTCAAAATCAGATCAGATGGAATGGGCGGAACCCGAAAAACCATCTTCCCAAACGGAGCTGTTTGAATAACTCTTCAAAAAAAATAAAAAATGAGTCAATTTGTGGGTTCACTATAAAAAATGCAGCGAATTGAATCCGCTGCATAGTGTATTCAGTTTTGAAAACCAAAATATTATCCGTTCACAAAATCTTTCCTGTTTTTTGTAGTAACATAATTGGTATTAGTAGTGATTGGCCTGTTCCCATTGTTTGCTGAATCCTTATATATTGTATTCTGACTGGTTTCTACTACACGCAGATTGTTTTGAACATTCCTGACACCAGTAACATCCTCGGTCAGGTCTTCGGCTCTGTGTTTGGAATACCGCGAATCGACTTCTCCATTTAAAGTGACTTCCCCATCTTTCACACTCACTTCGATCCCCGAAGCATCCAGAAAGGAATCGTCACACAACTGATCAGAAACATCTTCCCTGATTCTTTCTTCAGACCGGGTATAATTTTTTGGGCCTTTCCCGCGGTGTTGCCCGTTTCTCATTTCGTCCATGTGCCGCCGGCGTTCTGCATCATCATCACCAAACCAGGAAGCCACTTCGTCTTTGGTTTTATCCCACCATCCTCTGTTGGTATCATACCAATCCTTATATTGATAATTATCTCTATAGCGGCTATCAGAGCGATCTCTATAATTATTATTCATTCCCTGAATAGTGTCATACCTGTCATTATACCGCTGATTTTTAAAATCATTGTAAGACCTGCTATTAGCATGATTATAATTATACGTTGAATACGGGTTGCGGTTTGAATATTGGTGGCCGTTATCATCCCATCCCGGATACCGATCGTTCATCCTGTTTTCCGAATTCCAATATTCTCGCTCCCTGTCGCTGGAGTAGATATTTTTGTTTCTATTTGGATAGTCCCTGTATTCATCATCGGGGTTATAATTTCTATCCCAATTCATATCCGAATTTCTTTCATTCAATTCCGAACGCCTATAGCGATCGTTTCTTCTGTTATTTTCCATAGCTATTTGTTTTTAATTTAAATATCTATGAATAAGAAAAGATTATTCCTAATTAGATTTCATAAGTTAATAGAATAAAAAAAATAAAAAAAAAGATTCTTTTTAAATGAACCTGAGGTGGGTATAAATTATTCCTTCATTAATATTTTAAATCATTTAAAATCTGAACAAGGTTAGCTTCTAATTTGTTGATTAGTTTCTACAAAAAAGCTGTAGCAAAATGATTTGTGTATTGCGATACTTAATCAATTTTCCGATTTATTTTTTATCCTTTTGAGAATCAGGAAGCGGATCATTATCTTGCTCACCGGGGTAAGGATTTTCCGGGCTTCGTTGACTTAATTTGGATTCATTTATGTTCCCTTTGGCATCCAGAATGGGCTGTGGAACAGGTTCCTGACCTTCAGGCGTAATTTGGTTGAATATTTTTTCAATGTGAATCCATTTACCGTCCTTCCATTTTAGGCCTTCATAATCTCCATCGGGAATGTAGGTATATTTCTTTTTTGGTTCTCCTGTTTCCGAAACCAAATGCTCAAAAATGATTATATCCATTCCATTGTCAAAAGACAGTTTTGGACCTGCATTTTTTTTATATTCCATCACGTAGCGATCCATAGTACCACTATGCATTCCGCTGTTTTGAAAGCTGAAATAAGGCCCGCCAAAAACTGGCTGGCCATTTATGAATGTAAGTATTTCAATTATTTTTCTATCGCTGACCATATTGTTATCATCAAAACCTAATAACGTATAATAGGTTTTTCCAAAGGCCTTTTCCTGGATGACTTTATAATACAAAGCTCCAATCCATGCCCGGTTGCTGGTGACGGTGTCTTCGATATTTTTGATCAAGTCTGTCTTGTCTATAAGCGGAAAAAGTTGCAACGAGCCATCCTTTGTATTCATTTGAATGGCGCCGTGCTGGCGAATCATGTCGCCATTAATTGCCAGTTGCCAGGTAAAAATTTTAAAAGTGCTGTCTGGCGGGACCACCTTTGCAATACTAATCAAAGAATCAAAAGGATAATAAAATGAATTTTTGATTTGTAAGGCACGTACAAATGTTCGGGTGAACTGGCTATCCGCACTAAACCGGCTTTCAGCATTTCTTCCATTCAATATCTGGTAAGCAAATTTTTTTAAAGAGTCTTCTTTATTTTGCAAAATTTTTGAATCCCTGTCAGAAATTTGCTGGGCAAATGAAGCATTTGCTAATAATAGAAAGGATAAAAAAATGAGAGGCTTTTTCATTCAGAAATTGTTTGGACAAAATAAACTTTTATTCAAATAAATTATTGTTAACCCAAAAGATTTAACTGTATTATAATGCTTCTGCTACAGAAATAAGATCATTGTAAACAAGATCAATATCTTCATGGTCAAAGGATACTTCTTTGCGCGTGGTAGGAAGAAAAATATTGATAGCTACGCCAAGATTTCTGCCAAATTTCATATCGCTCAACGTATTTCCGATCATTATACTTTTGGAAAGATCAATTTTTGGGAAGTCTTTCAGCGCCTGCAAGCCCATGCCTGGATTAGGTTTTCGGTTTTCGCCTTCCATTTCAGTGCATACGTAAATATTATCAATTCTACCACCTGCTGCTTCGATCTCCTCCTGCATATTTGTATGAATAAGATTGAGATCTTCAATTTTGGTAAGGCCTTTGGCAACGCCTCTTTGATTGGTGATCATGACGATCACTCCAAATTTTTCATTGAATATTTTAAAAGCTTCTTTAACTCCTTTTAAAAATTTAAATTCTTCCCATTTGTGGATGTAATCATCAGGTTTTTCATCATTGATCACACCGTCACGGTCTATAAATAAAGTCCATGAAGAGTTAATATTTTTTAAATTTTTCAAAAATGAATCTTTTTTTTTATAGTGAAGCAACAAATACTTGTAAAAATTATTTTACAGGGAAGGCAATTCTTTTTGCGCCTTTTCATAATCTTCAGGAATGCCGATGTCAATAAAATAATGATCTTGTACCATTCCAAAAATATCCGGTTTGGAGGTACTTTTTTGAACCTTTTTTTCAAGATAATCTTTTTCGAAAGAAAATTTTTCAGGTAAATCTTCTTCTAAAAATCCGGCAATATTCAAGGCATATACTCCTCCGCTTATCAATCCGGTTTTATAAAATTGTTTTTCTTTAAAATTTTTGATAGAACCATCATCATTTAATTCGACTGCCCCATAGCGGTCAAAATTACGCATGGGTTTTAAATTTAAACTACAGGCAGCATTTTTTTGAATATGAAATTGATAAAGCAAACCGATATCAATTTGATAAAGAGTATCACCATTGCAGACCAGCACATCCTTTTCAAAAGCCTTATGGGCAGCAAGTTTAATAGCCCCCCCTGTTCCCAGCGGTTCACCTTCTAAAGAATTGGTAACATTGAGATCAGGATAATTTTGCGCTATATATTTTTCGATAATTTCATGCAAATAGCCAACGCTAAAAATAAAATGTTCAATTCCTCTTTTTTGTAAAAACTCTATGATATAATGTAGGAAAGGCTTTTTACCAATCATTGCCATACACTTAGGAACATCAGCAACCACGGGACGCAGCCTTGTTCCAAATCCTCCTGCAAGAATTATTGCTTCTTTAATCATTGGTATCGCGAAAGTAAATTTCTTCTACAAACTGGCAGATGATATGCCCGAGTGTAATGTGGCTTTCCTGGATGCGCGGTGTGTCATCAGAAGGAATATTAATAAGAATATCCGAATGGTTTTTCATCTTTCCGCCTGTAGAGCCTGTAAAGCCGATGGTTAGCATTTGTTTTTCCTTAGCCTGTTCAAAAGCTTTTACAATATTTTTACTGTTTCCGGAAGTGCTTAATCCTACTAAAATATCACCGGGATTCCCGATTCCCTTGATCAGCCTTGAATAAATTACATCATAACTGTAATCGTTTGCTACCGCAGTAAGATAAGAGGTATTACAATGCAAAGCTTCTGCAGGCAGGGCATCCCGATCAGTATAAAATCTCCCGCTAAATTCGGCTGCCAAATGTTGTGCATCTGAGGCGCTGCCTCCATTTCCACAAAACAAAACCTTGTTGCCCTTTTCAAATGCGGAAACAATTGCATTGACGGCGTCATTAACAGCAAGCAATAACCTGTCGTCTTCTAAAATATTTTTTTTCACATCAATTGACGCCTGGATTATTTTCTTTATTTTTTCCATTTATTATTTTTGAATCTCAAATATAAAACCAAATTCTTTAAGAACTTTAAACCAAACTCCAGGTGGATAAGCCATATTTTGTAAAAGTGTAATTTTTAACGGCCCCTCCAAATTTCATTAAACTTTCAATCGCCTGATAACGGGTATTTCCCGGGCAATAGAATATCATAAATCCTCCGCCACCTGCGCCACTGATTTTTCCACCTGTGGCTCCTGCTTTTTTAGTGGCTTCATAAATTTCTTCGATCCTGCTGTTACTGATGTTATGGGCCATGCGGCGTTTTTGTTGAAACCCAAAATCCAGTATGGCCCCAAATTCATCTAATTTCCCTTTCAATAAAGCTTCTTTCATCATGCGCGATTGCTCTTTCAACTGATGCATCGCTTCAATGCTTTTTTCATTTTTGTTATTTACATTTTTTACCTGTTCATCAATGATGGCTGCACTTTCACGGCTTGTTGCGGTAAAATACAGTACCAGGTTATTTTCGAGTTCATGAAGATATTGGGATTTGATGCGAAGGGGGTTCACAATTACTTTGTCATCTTCATAAAATTCCATAAAATTTACTCCGCCAAACATAGCGGCATATTGATCCTGCTTTCCACCGGTTAATTTTAAATCGTTCCTTTCAATCTGGAATGCATAATGTGCAATGTCATAATCACCTAAAGGAAGTTTGAGCCATTCAACAAATGCTCCGATAATGGCCACCACCAACGTGGACGAAGTTCCAAGACCTGACCCCGCCGGAGCATCCACAAAAGTGGAAAGGCGGAATCCTGAAGTAGGTAAATTATAATCCTGGAAAATCCGGTTATAAACACCTTTTAGAAGATCCAATTTCCCATCTATAGGCAATTGATTTGACCAGTCAAATTCCTGTTTTTCATTTCTATCCAGCGCTTCTACGATTATTTTATTTTCTTCCAAAGGCTCAATGTTTGCATGGGCAAAAAGAGAAACTGTCGCATTAAGAATAGCGCCGCCAAACTGGTCGCTGTAAGGGCTTACATCGGTTCCTCCGCCTGCAAGACCAATGCGCAGAGGAGCTTTACTACGGTATATCATTCAGATAAATTTTTTTTATAAAATTAGTGGGGTTCACCAGGGTAAGTGTTTTTAAAAACGGGAAAAAATAACCCATTTATTTTTATTGCTAAACACATAAAACTGCCATTGGCATCTTTATATTTTCAAGTGAAAAGTATTAAATATTTTTTAAAATAAGGAGTGTATTTGCAATTTATTTTTATCAGTTTTTTTTATAGGATCAGCAACCTTGTTTTTCGTGTTAATTGTTTAAACCAATTATAGCCTTTACCATATTTTTCCAACTGTATTTCTTTTTTTCTTCGCGAAGATTTGCCAGAAAATAATTTTCTCCCAATTCGAAATATTCCTTGATCTTTTCTGCAATGCTTTGAGAACAGGGTTCTGCAATCAGGCCGACTTTTTTGTCAGGAACCATAGAAGGCAAGCCGCCCACATTGGTCACAATCATTGGCACTTCAAAATGATAGGCGAGGGGAGTAACGCCACTTTGCGTGGCGCTGCGATAGGGTTGTATGATGCAATCGGCAGCACATAAAAAATATTTTACATCATTGTCAGCGATGAATTGAGTTTGCAGAATCAGTTTCTCTTTTATCAGGGGATCATTTAAAAACCCCGAATAATTTTTTTCATTATCATAAAACTCGCCTGCAATCAGAAGTTTTATCCCGGCATCTGCCTTTTCAGTATTTAAAATTTTAAAAGCCTCCAACAGAATGTCCAAACCTTTGTATTTCCTGATAAATCCAAAAAATAAAATGACTTTATCTTCTTTTGAAATTCCTAATTTTTCCCTTGCCTCTTCTTTGCTGATAATTGCACCAAAATTATCATACAAAGGATGCGGCACTAATTTCAATGGTTTGTTTCTTGCAAACTGTTTTAAATCTTCAAGAACTTTCTTGCTCATTGTTATAAAACCATCGACGGGTTTAATAAAATACCTGGTGAAGATTTTATCGCCCGGCCTTTTTTCATGAGGCAAAACATTATCAGCGATGCAGATCACTTTGGTATGGTGATTTTTCTTTACTATCCTTAGAATGGTACCAAGACAAGGCCCCATGAAAGGCAGCCAATACCTTACTACAATTATATCTGGTTTTATTTTTTTTAATTCATTTCCTACCGTAATCCAGTTGAAAGGATTTACAGAATTGATTTTTATTTTAATAGGAATGCCGGGTGGCGCTGGCTCCGAAGAATATTGAGTACTTCCCGGGAAAAGAAAAGAGGGATATTGGTAAGAAAATGTGTAAATGGTAGTATCAAATCCTTCCTCAATAAATTCCTTTGCCAAACGTTCATTAAAAGTTGCAATACCTCCGCCACGAAGAGGATAGGCTGGACCAATTATGATAATTTTTTGAGACAAGATAAAATGGTTTTTGGTGTTATTTGTTGTTTTACTGTTTAGAAATTCAACAACTTTTTAATGCCAAAAATATTGCAGTAAACGAAGAAATAACAGGAATTTGTATTTCATTAATTCCTGGTCAGCACATCAGGTAATTAACTAATTTTATCTTCAATTAAATAATGATTTCTTTCAGAGCCGTTTCTTGAAATAATTTCGCCAAGGAATCCTGCAAGAAAAAGCTGTACACCAATGATCATAGCCACGAGCGCTACAAAAAACAACGGTCTTTGAGTCATTCCGGTTTTATCAAAAAAGAACTTGGTGATCGTTAGATAAAATGAAACTAGGAAGCCAAAAAGAAAAGATAATGTTCCCCACAATCCAAAAAAGTGCATTGGATTTTTACCAAACTTTCCGACGAACATAATGGAAGCCAGATCGAGGAATCCATTTATAAAACGGTTCCATCCAAATTTGGTAACGCCGTATTTCCTGGGCCTGTGCTCCACCACCTTTTCACCAAATTTTTTAAAGCCCGACCATTTCGCAATCAAGGGAATGTAGCGGTGCATTTCCCCATACACTTCAATGCTTTTTACTACTTTATGCTTGTACGCTTTAAGCCCGCAATTGAAATCGTGAAGATAAATTCCGCTGGCCCTTCTTGTAGCTGCATTAAAAAATTTGGAAGGAATATTTTTAGAAAGTGTGCTGTCGTATCTTTTTTTCTTCCAGCCGCTGACGATATCAAAACCTTCTTCAAGCACCATTCTTCGCAATTCAGGAATTTCATCCGGGCTATCCTGCAAATCAGCGTCCATTGTAATAATCACCTCTCCTTTGGCCATTTTGAAACCTTCATTCAGCGCAGCGCTTTTGCCATAATTGCGTTGAAATTTAATTCCCTTCACGGCAGGATTCAAGGCATGCAATTCCTGCACAATGGCCCATGAATTATCGCTGCTTCCGTCATCAATCATAATTACTTCATAAGTGTAATTATTTTCTTCTGCCACACGCCTTATCCACGCTTCCAGTTCGGGCAAAGATTCTTCTTCGTTGTAAAGCGGAACGATAACAGAAATATCCATGTATAAATAGATTTAATGGCCAATTTCAATAGGCCTTGGATTTTTTTTAGTGATAGCAGCTCCAATCAGTGCTGCAAGTGCACCAAAAATAAGATACCCTAATAATGTGCCAGCAATTATGAAAACCATGAAGAATTTTTTGGTAAATTCCATCGATTGGTTAATCTGCTCCTGGCTTAATTTTCCTTTTTCTTCGATGCTTTTCCTGGCTGCTTCCATTCCTTTTTCCCTCACATCCGGGAAAATGTAAACAAAAATTACTACAAAGATGATCATGATAGCGGTAACCAATGCTGCTATTTTAAATCCATGAGCAAAATAATTTCCAAAGGTTGCGTTGTGATCTATCTGTTTTCCGTACATATTTATAGACCAGATAATACCAATAATAAAAATCGCAAAGCTGATATAGCGCGTTGCGGTGTCGTCATTCATGTCAAGAAAATAAGTAATTAAAGCTATTACAATTAATATCAATGAAATTACGATTCCCTTGGAGGTGCTATTTGTTACGGGCTGATCCATAATATTAAATATTTATTTATTCAAAAATAGCCTCTCTTTGTTAATTATCCCAATCACTTTTCCTTTTAATTTTTTATTGACAAAAGCGTTGTTGCGACTTTTTGATAAAATATCTTTTTCCTCAAAAACTTTTTCTTCACCCGGAACAAATAAAGTGAGGTTGGCTTTTTGCCCTTCATCAATAACAGAAAAAGGTTGATTGAAAATCTTTCGGATATTTTCAGTTTGCATTTTTACAAAAGTCTCGGTGGTTACTCCAGACATAGATGCAGCGGTGAAAACAATTTCAAGTGTTTCCATTCCAGATTCAGCATATTGAAATTCACAAACTTTATGATCCCAATCCTGGGGCTGATGATGGGAAGCGATAAAATCAACGGTTCCGTTCTTAATTCCTTTGCGCAACGCATCGCGGTCTTCTTTAGTGCGCAAAGGCGGATTCACTTTTAAATTGGTATCGTAATCATACAAATCTTCTTCGCAAAAAAATAAATGGTAAGGCGTCACAGAGCAACTTACATTTAATCCTTCTTTTTTTGCAGCAGCAATTAGTTCCAAAGACTTTTTTGTAGAAATTCCGGTGAAATGAATTTTGGAATTTGTATATCTTACCAGTTCTATATCCCGCGCTATCATTAACTCTTCGGATAAGGCTGGCTTACCCTGCAAGCCTAATTTAGTGGACATTTCGCCCTCATTCATCAATCCGTTTGTTCCTATGGATTTGTCATCCGGCAATTGGATAATCGTTCCATCGATGGCAAGAATATATTCCAATGCTTTTTGTAAAATGCCCGAGGATTGAACCGGTTTTGTTCCGTCCGAAAATGCGATGGCGCCATTATTAAACATGTCGAACATTTCGCTTAATTCTTTGCCTTCGGCATTTTTGGTGATAGATCCAATGGGATGAACGGCAACGGGTAAGGATTTACTTTTTTGAACCAAATATTCCACCTGGCTTTTGTTATAAACCGCAGGTTGCGTATTTGGGATCAGCATGACTTCTGTGAAACCGCCTGCGGCCGCGGCGTTGGCGCCGCTTTCCAGTGTTTCTTTAAATTCCTGGCCGGGGTCACAAAAATTGGCAAAACAATCCATCCAGCCTGTAGAAATATAAAGTCCCTTTAGATTGATCGTTTCATCGGCTTCATTTGTCTCATCATTAATTTTGGAAATGATGCCATTCTCAATAAAAATATTTTTTATTTGTCCGTGAAAAGGAGAGGAGGAAGAAAGTATGGTTGCGTTTTTAATTAAAACCTTCATTAGGTTTGTCGTAAAATTTTGTTGCGGCAAATTTAGATGAAAATTTATTAAAATGAATTGCTTCATTTTCTTTTTAATTCTTAAAGGCTTTCTTTAATGAAACAGTAAATGAAGAAATAATTGCAATGGTGATTTTACCCTTATGACCTTATCGCTACCACCGGATCAAGCTTTGAGGCGCTCAGTGCAGGAAGAATGCCGGCGAGAATTCCAATTACAATACAAAGAGCAATTGCAAGAAACAAAATGCCTCCTGAAATAAAAACAGGGAAGTTGAAGACGCTGGTGAGAATAATGGTGAGCAGGTACACAAGCAACAATCCAATTAATCCTCCCAATATACAGATGATGGCCGATTCCAGAAGGAATTCAGAAAGAATACTTCTGTTTTTTGCACCGATGGCTTTCTTTAAACCAATAACCGGCGTACGTTCCTTCACGGTTACAAACATGATATTGGCAATTCCGAAAGCACCTACCACAAGACTTAAAATACCGATAGCCCAGCCGCCAATATTAATATTGGCAAAAACGGAACTTACCCGCTCGCTGGCGCCGGAAATCTGGTTTATCGAAAAATTATCATCTTGTTTGGGACTTAGTTTTCTGATTGATCTCATCACGCCTTCAAGTTCATCTGCCAGTGCCTGGGAGCTTATATTATTTTTACCTGTTACAATAATCTTTGGCGAACTGGTTTTCTCATTGGCGAGGTTTCTCGCATAAAGAAAGGGCATGAAGATGCTTTGATCATAATCCATTCCTGTCATTGATGTCCCTGTTTTT
>JBIQMJ010000079.1:0-14528 GCA_044463445.1 Segetibacter koreensis | reverse complement strand
GTAAGCAATGCAGATTTGAACGGCGTAATTAATGTAAAAACAGTTGATGGGAAAAAGGAAATTTTTATTTCCCCGGTCAGCTATATCGACGACACACTTAAGATTTGGAATACAAATGATCATGTTATTTTGAACCAGCCAATAACCTTAAAACCGTTACAAACCTTCCGGAAAAATATCCCCCTTAAAGATGGGGAAGCAATTTCCAAAATCACATTGGCGGGAAGCACCGTAACCTTAAAGGATAGTGCTGAAAAAATATTAGACAGGCCATTAGAACCTGACAAAAATTTTGACTGGAATACGGCTTATGGCTTTTATCTGAAAGGTAAATATGAGGCTGATACACGGCATTATGCGTCGGCAGAAAATAATATTCGTGCATCACTATCCAAGGATGCCGGATTTGTACCTGCCCTCGATGAGATGGCTTTTTTGCAATACCGCAAAATGAATTATGATTCGGCTTTTTATTTTGCACGTACCGCTTTAAGCGTAAATACATATGACCCCGCTGCGAATTATTATTATGGGCTTGCCGCTTTGCAGCTCAATAAAATTTACGATGCGGAAGATGGTTTTGAAGTGGCTGCTATCACGCCACAATACCGCTCTGCGGCTTACACACAGCTTAGTAAAATAAAATTGCAGCAAAAGAATTACCAACAATCTTTTGAGTATGCTGAAAAAAGCCTCGTGAATAATTCCCAAAATATTTCAGCATTGCAATTGCAATATGTTTGCTCACGATTAATAGGAAATACCAATGCGCAGAAAGAAATAAAAGCAAAGATCTTGCGGTTGGACCCAATGAATCATTTTATCCGGTTTGAAGAATATTGGAAAAATAAAAATGCAGTGAACAAAGATTTATTCACTTTTCTTATTCGTGATGAAATGCCTCAGCAAACTTACCTGGATCTTGCTGTTTGGTATTCCAATTTGGGCCTTACTGAAGAAAGTAAAGGAGTACTGGAAGCTTGTCCTAAAAAGGATGATGAAATCTTGTATTGGCTTGCCTGGCTTCACAGAAATGATAAAGATGCAGGAAAGTATTTGATTGATGCTACTAACGGTGATGCGTACCTGATTTTCCCCTTTCGCGCAGAAACAGTTCCTGTGATGCAATGGGCAATGAAGCAATCATCGGATTGGAAAAGCCGATATTATCTCGCCCTCATTTACGCTTTTCACAATGACCAACAAAAAGCCTTGCTGGAAGAAGGGCAAGCGCCGGAGAACTTTGCTCCTTTTTATGTGTTGCGTTCCCGTTTACGCAACTCATCTGATGCCGAGAGTATACAGGCAGATTTATCCAAAGCCAGGGAGATTGATAAAGATGACTGGAGGTATGGAAAATATTTGACTGAATGTATGATCTCTCAAAAAAAATACAAAGATGCTCTGCAGATCATTGAGCCTTATTTCAAAAAGGATAAGAGTAATTATGTGATCGGGATAGTATATATCAATTGCCTGATGCTGAATGATAAGTATGATGCGGCTGAAACAGTTATTGATAAAATAAATATTCTTCCAAATGAAGGGGCGAAAGACGGACATGCCTATTTTGAAGAAATAAAATTAATGAGGGCGTTGGAATTTTTGGAAAAAAATAATTTTAAATCGGCGCTTCAAAAAGTAAACGAAGCTCGCCAATGGCCCGAAAGTCTTGGCGTGGGGGCGCCCTATCCTGACATGATCAATAATAATCTTGAAGACGATATTCAAAAGCTGATTAACAAAATTAAAGAAGGGCAAAAAATATCGACGGAAGTTTTGAATGATTATAAGAAGAAAGTGAAAAGCATAACGAATAGCCGGGATTAGTAAAGTGGGATATTCAGGTAGGTAATCTTTATTACATACTTCTTATATTTATGCCTCTTTTCAGATTGACTTGTATATTTTTTAAAATATCAGGGTTGGTTTTTTAAATAACAAAAAGATAATTATGGCAAAAAATGAGCAGAACAATTCAAGACGGTCTTTTATTATCAACGCCACTAAGGGAGCCATAGGAGCTTCTGTAATTCCTTCGTTTGTAATTGCCCGTGATTCTCAAAACAAAACAGAAACCTTAAGGAGAGAATTACCTAAGTTTGGCCCCAATGATCAAATTCAGGTTGCCTTGATTGGTTCCGGAGGTATGGGAGTTGCGGATACAACTACGTGTCGTACGGTGCCGGGAGTAAAATTAGTGGCGGTTTGCGATTTGTATGATGGCCGGCTGGAAGAAGCAAAAAAGCGATGGGGAAATGATATTTACACCACGCGTGATTATAAAGAAATTTTGGACCGCAAAGATATAGATGCCGTCATAATTGCTACACCGGATTTCTGGCATAAAGATATTTCAGTGGCTGCAATGAATAAAGGGAAACATGTGTATTGCGAAAAACCAATGGTGCATGATATTTCTGAAGCGCCTGCTGTCATTGATGCTCAAAATAAAAACAAAGTCGTATTCCAGGTAGGCAGCCAGGGGATGAGTTCTCTTGGGAATGAAAAAGCCAGAGAATTATTAAAAGAAGGCGCCATTGGCACACTGAATTATGCTGAAGCTTTTTATGCCCGCATGTCTCCTGAAGGCGCCTGGCAATATCATATTCCGGAAGATGCATCGCCCGCTACGGTGGATTGGGATACATATTTGTCGATAACCAAAAAAAGGCCTTTTGATGCGCTTCGTTTTTTTCGCTGGCGTAATTACAGGGATTATGGCACCGGCGTTTCAGGCGATTTGTTTGTGCATGTATTTTCAAGTTTGCATTTTATAACCCATTCTCTCGGGCCAAATAAAATTATGGCAACAGGTGGTTTGCGCTATTGGAAAGATGGAAGAGAAGTTCCCGACATTATGCTGGGCACTTTTGATTATCCGGAAACCGAAGCCCATCCTGCATTTAATCTCTCTCTCAGGGTAAATTTTGTGGATGGCACGGGTGGCACCAATTACCTCAGAATGGTTGGGAGCGAAGGATCTATGACAGTAGAATGGGACAAAGTAACGTTGTATAGAAATAGGAATATTGTGGACGTAACTGATCCATTGCTACAAACTAAAAACAATTCTGCAGCTCAAAAGGAATATGTGTATCACCGCAAAACAATGGTACCGCCGGATACAATGATCTATACCGCCGAAGAAGGATATAAAGGCGCTCATTTCGATCATCATTATAACTGGATCAATGCAATCCGAACCAAGGGAAAAGTAGTGGAAGATGCACTGTTTGGATATCGGGCTGCGGCGCCGGCGCTTTTATGTAATGAAAGCTATTTCGCTAATAAAATCATTCAGTGGGATCCAAAAAACCTGAAAGTAATTTCCTAGATAAAGTTTGGTAACCTTCCCATTAATCAGTGAAAGCATAAATAAAACAGAGTATTATTTTGCCCAGGTTATGTGTAATACATTCCTTTTAGCCTGTAAAAATTGAATTGAATAAGACATTCTGTAATTGTTGATCTGTATTCTGTAAATGGATATACCGATGGATGGAAAAACAGCAAATTATTATTTTCTTGAACCGAATGGTTTTAAAATTCGTGCAATCGTTTGCTTAACTTTCGTTTCAGAAAAAAAATTACTTTAACAGATTAAAACTTATTAATTACTTTTTGCTTTGATTGATTCTACTAATGAAAGGGATTTAATAACATTACTTGCCGGAGGTAGTGAGTCTGCATTTGAAAAATTATATTTTATATATAGTAACCGTTTATTAGGGTTCCTGATAAAGCTTGTAAAATCCCAGGATATTGCTTCAGAGTTATTGCAGGAGGTTTTTGTAAAAGTCTGGAACAACAGGGAAAACATAGAACCACAACAATCTTTTCGTTCTTATGTGTTTCGCATTGCAGAAAACTGTGCCTATGATTTCTTTCGCAAAGCTGCCCGTGATAAAAAATTGCAGTCAAGGCTCATCAATAGCGCCTGTGAATATTCCCATATTGAAGAAAGTGTTCTCAATAAAGAAAACGAACAACTTTTGCAACAGGCGATCAATTCATTACCTCCAAAGCGTCGTCAGGTTTTCCAAATGGTGAAAATGGAAGACCGGTCGTATGAAGAAGTAAGTCTGTTGCTAAATATATCTACCTCCACAATCAATGATCATATTGTAAAGGCTACGAAATTTGTGCTTGAAAACCTGGAACGAAGCCATGTTGTAGAACTTGGTGTTTTATCTTTTGGATTATTGTTGAACTTGTTTTTCAGATTGTAAATGCAAAGAGCAATACCAGCCAAAAGGTTAGCCATTCTTACAGGATTGTTTATACAACTTCTGATCTACTTTTAATTACTTTCAATTTTATATCGTTCCCTACTTTAAAAGAAAACGACTTCTCCCGCAAAAAATATTTTTATCCTCGAGCAGATGTGAACTCCCTTTGAAACGTATTAGCTTAAAAGAAAACCATTTGGATCGGAACGAATCAACGATAGAAAGATTATTTCAGAAATACATAAACAACGAATGTTCGCCCATAGAAATTGAGATTTTGCTTCAGTATTTTTCTAATGCAGAAAACGAATATTTTTTGAAAACCCTTCTTGAGAAAGAATCATTGTCAAACGATGAACTGATTGAGGATCCAGATCATTCTTACTTGTTGAGCCAAACTTTTGATAAAATAAAAAGTGATATTGCCACAAATAAAAAGCAGCAGACACCAATTGTAACCCCTTTTTATAAAAAACGTTGGTTTAGTGCAGCCGCGGCAGTTGTAATGTTTTTTTTGCTTGGGGCAACTGTATTATTTTATGTGCTTCGTCCTCAGAAAGAAAAACTTATTGCCGGCGCTGAAAAAGTTCAACCGGTTAAAGATATTCAACCTGGAAAAAACAGTGCAGTTCTTACGCTTTCAAATGGAACACAAATATTATTGGATAGCGCTGCCAACGGCACTTTGGCGCAACAGGGAAATATGAAAGTATTAAAAATACATGGTCGGATTTCTTATACAACGGGCGCTGCAAATAAAAATGAAAAACCAGTTTACAATACCATCGCTACTACACGTGGAAATGAGTATCAGTTGATATTAGCGGATGGCACCAAAGCCTGGCTCAACGCGGCTTCTTCTATCCATTTCCCGGCAGCTTTTCCCGGTAAGGAAAGAAGAGTGGAAATAACCGGTGAGGTTTATTTTGAGGTGGCTCACGATCGTTCCAAACCCTTTAAAGTAGAATTCAGCAATGCCGCCGGCAGGAAGGGTGAGGTAGAAGTGTTGGGAACGCATTTCGATGTGAACGCATATCCGGATGAAAATGCTATTAAAACAACTTTGCTTGAAGGCTCAGTAAAAGTCCGGCAGTCTGATAAAATTCAAATGCTTTCGCCCGGCCAGGAAGCCATCATTAGTTCAGATAAGATAACAATAAAAAGAGACGTAGATGTAGCGCAGGTGATTGCCTGGAAAGATGGCTACTTTTTGTTTAACAATACGGATATACAAACCATCATGCGGCAGGTAGCGAGATGGTACGATGTGGAGGTTCGATTTGAAGGGAAAGTTCCTTCGGACGGATTCACTGGAAAGATTTCCCGAAATGTGCCTTTGTCAAAAATTATAAAAGTGCTCGAATTGAATGATTTGAAAGTGAGAACAGAAGGAAGAACAATAACGGTTATTTTCTAAATAAAAAACCACAGTAAACAAACAAATAACCGGAAAATTTATTCTAAAAAATATTACTTAATCAACAGAACTAAAAATAAACCTTGAAATTTAAATTTTTAAACAATGACCAAAAAAAACCGGTAGTGCGGGAACACTGCCGGCTTATAAGCTTAGGTCATCTGCCTTAAAAAGCATCAATAAAAAAGCGAGTTCGGAACTGCTTTATTTTTAACCTAAAACCAGTCCCGGGGAAACCGGGACAAAACAAAGTTATGTTTTTAAACCTAACATCGGATGTATCTTTTTCAAAATGGAGGTATTTGAAAAAAACATTATTGATCATGAAATTCTTTGCCATTTTTCTTTTTGCGGCTTGCTTACAGGCAAGCGCTACTGGCTACTCGCAGAAGATCAGCCTGGCGCAAAACGATGTGTCTTTGAAGAAAGTTTTTAAAGAAATTGAAACACAAAGCGGCTTTCATTTTTTTTACAAAGATAAAGTGCTGAAACAGGCTGGAAACGTGAGCGTTCACTTGTCGGATGCAACGGTTGAGGAAGTGCTGAATCTATGCTTTAAAGGTCTTCCTTTGTCTTATTCTATCCTGGATAAAATTGTGGTGGTGAAAGCAAAAAAGCCAACATTGAATCCGATACCCCCGTTGCAAGCATTTTCGATCACACCACTTCAAATAATTACCGGAACGGTAAAGGATAGTAAAGGAAATCCTTTAGCTGGCGTTTCTGTTATAGTAAAAGGAACTACAAGAGGCACGAGCACTGCCAATGATGGAAGTTTTAGTATTGATGCAGATAAAGGCGATGTGTTGGAGTTTACGAATGTTGGTTATCAGAAAAAAATTGTGACGGTAGGGCAGAATAATAATATTTCTGTAGTGATGGAAATAGAGGCGTCGATGGGAAATGAAGTTGTGATTATTGGATATGGCAAAAGCACGAAGCGTAATATAAATAGTGCGATCAGTACTTTGCCGATGAATAATGTAGCACCCATACCTGTTCAATCCATTAATGACGCAATAGGTGGCAGAATCCCGGGAGTAATTGTTACAGCAAATAGCGGTGCTCCTGGGTCCAAAAGTCAAATTTCTATTAGAGGTGGAGGAACTCCGTTATTTGTTATTGATGGGGTAATTCGCTCTCAAAATGATTTTGAAAATTTAGACCCAAATGATATTGAAACATATTCTGTATTAAAAGATGCTGCTTCGACTTCTTTATATGGTGCGAGAGGAGGAAATGGCGTAGTTCTGGTAACCACGAAAAAAGGGGCAGCCGGAAAAATAAACATTAATTATTCATTTAATCAGATATATTCGCAACCTACGATTCGTCCAAAAAAGATGAGTTCATATGATCATCTGGCTGCTCTTAATACGGTTTATCTAGCTGAAGGGAAAACTCCACCCACGGCCGATACTATTCTGCAATATTATAAAGATCAAACAAAACCATTCGAATATCCGAATACAGACTGGCAGAAGATTTCACTTAAGAATTTTGCACCTGAACAGCGGCATGACCTTTCATTGTCAATGGGTACCAAAGAGCTTACTTTTTATGGATCGTTATCAAATTATCATCAGGGAACAAATCTTAAAACCGATCATAACTATAATAATAGAACCACCTATAGGTTAAATACGGTAAGTAATTTTGAAAAAATACACTTAAAAGTAACTACCGGGCTTGATGGTTTTTTAGAGAAAAACGTAGTACCTAATACAACCATAGACGGAGGTGCAGGTTATAACGGAATTTATAGTTTAATACAAAATCATGGGCCCCAACAGTTGGCATATAATGAATATGGATTGCCGTATGCGGGAACATCGGGTAATACCGCTCGTATATTATCCAGTTTGTCAGGCTATAACAGAGGGGAGTCCCATGTGTTTAACAGCATCTTGAATTTCGATTATGCGGCTCCGTTTATTAGTGGATTGCATTTAAAAGCGAATGGAAGCTACAATATGTGGAATTCTATAAATAAATTATGGAATATTACTGCGCCAGCGTATGCTCTTCATAGCCTACAACCAATCCCGGGGTCACCCCCAAGTCTTACTGGAGTAAGAGGGGATGGGAGCACCCTTACGCTCCAGGGATTTATTACTTACGAACGTTCGTTTGGCGATCATAATATTGACTTTACAGGCGTGTATGAGCAGGCCCAGGATAAAAGTGAAAATCTTTCAGCTAGCCGGCAACGGTATCAAATTCTTTTTGACCAGTTTATTGCTGGACCCACAGTTGATCAGTTGGCTAACGGTTCGGAATCAGAAAGCGCAAGAGCTAGTTATATAGGCCGATTGTCATACAACTTTAAATCAAAATATTTCATGGATGCAACTCTGCGATATGATGGGCTTGATTTGTTTCCTCCAGGTAAAAGATGGGGGACTTTTTATGCATTCGCTGGTGGATGGATATTGTCAGAGGAAAACTTTATGAAATCATTAAAGCGTAATAATATTCTGGAGTATTTGAAGCTACGTGGGTCTATTGGACTCACGGGTACAGTTGACGGCATTAATAGTTTTCAATATGTGCCGGGATATAATGTTAATGCAAATGCCTGGGTTATTAATGGGCAACCTGTACAAGGAACTTCGGAACCGGGCACGTTACCAAGTACCAATTTTTCATGGTATAGTATTTATAGCAGAGATTTAGGATTTGATTTCGCGACTTTACAGAATCGACTTAGAGGAAGCGTTGATTATTTCTACAAACGTACAACCGGTTATGTTGCTTCCGATACGCGATATGCTGCCGTTCTTGGTGTAGCCTTACCGCCGATAAATGATAAGAATGCTGCATTACGAAGAGAGGGCTTTGATTTTAATGCAAGCTGGAGTGACCATGTGGGAAAATTTGGTTATAAAATCGGGTTCAATTTTACACGGTTTAACCAACTATGGGAGCTTACCTATTGGGAAGATGAAGCCGCTTTAAAAAATCCATATACAAGAACATCGGGGTTAAGTGATGCGTCATTGCAAACAGGATATATCAATCAAGGATTTTATCAAAATAACAGTGATTTGTTGAATGGTTCAAGAAGGATAAGTTCTACAAATGTGGTAGCAGGAGACTTGGAATATAAGGATGCGAATGGAGATGGCAAAATTGATGCCAATGACTTCAGGCACATAGGGAGTAATACTTTTCCGCGGGTTAATTATGGCCTCACTATAGATTTGAGTTACAAAGGAATTTTTTTGAATATGGTGCTCATGGGATCGGGAAAAAGAGACCGCTATTTGGGTGACGTAATACAAGGTGGTTCTGTACAGGGGATATTGCTCTATGGATTTCAAAAGGATTATTGGACTCCAGAAAATACAAACGCGCTTTTTCCTAGGCAAGTCTCTTCACCGGGAGTTAACGGCAGCAATAATTTTGTAACCAGTGATTTTTGGTTGCTAAGATCTTCCTATGTTCGATTAAAATATGTTCAATTAGGCTATGATCTGAAGTCAGGTGTGTTTAAGAATATGCCTTTTCAAGACTTTAAGATATTTATCTCCGGTACCAATCTTCTAACTTTTTCTAAGAGTCTCAATTATTTTATTGATCCCGAATCAGATCCTAATAATTACGGATATCCGATTCAGCGCACCATCGCTTTGGGTTTAAATGTAGGATTTTAAGTCGTTCAAAAAATTAAAAAAATAATCATGACTAAACATAAAAAAATAAATCTCATAATATTCGTCACAACTATCATCATATTTATTTCCTGTACAAAAGAAGTACTGGATACGCAACCATATAATAAAATAAGTGAAGATGTAATTTGGAATAATAAAGCTAATGCAGAAACTTTTATTTATTCGACCTATAACTCTATAATGTATGCCTTTGCCAGTGGTCCTCAGACAGACCCGTATACAACCAATACACTGGGATTTGATGACATATACAACTACTCGGCGCCTATCTTCACTGGAAGTGTCGACAGGAATACTGATAAGGGTTTCAATAACTGGGCCCAGGTTCGCCGCTGTAATATGATCATAGATAAGATCGGTGAATCAACAGGTATTTCCGACGATGATAAAAAGGCGTTAATAGCAGAAGGAAAATTTTTGAGGGCAATGTCGTATTTCAATGTGGCACGTAATATCGGCAGAATTGTGTGGATAGACAAAGTTCTTTCTCCGGATGACAGTTTGCTTCTGTCATCCACAAGTAATCCTACAGAATCTTATAAATTTATTATTAAAGATTTGGAAGATGCAGTCCGGAACTTACCTGCAACTAAAATAGAAGGCCGGGCAAATAAATATGTGGCAGCGGCGATGCTTTCTGAAGTGTGTTTGGAAGCATTGGCTTATGAAAATTATCCTAATGCACCTAATATTTCTCCATCTGACCCTTTAGTTGACTTAGCGATACAATCCGCGCAAATGGTGATTAATGAAGGAGGTTATTCTTTAGAGCAGGATTATGGATCGATGTTTAATGATATCAATCCTGGTTCTTCCGAGATAATAATGGGCATCTACCGAAAAGCCATCAACACTACTTGTGACGGAACTCCCATGCAATTGATGGTTCCTAATATGAGTAATGCATCTATATCTCAATATGGCGGAAGCCCCTTATTGAATTCTTCTATTAGGATTTTTGAAGCCTGGGTACAACACGGCCCCACAGAAAATTTAGCTAAGGATTATCTGGTGATAGATAAAAGTGATCCCTCCATTGCTTTACCATGGAATCAAACATCGCAGTTTAAAAGTGCGATCAATGTAAGTACAACTATTCCGACTACAGAAATTCCTCAGGCAGGAGGAGAAGTGTCTGTTAGTCATGGTTCCATAAAACCGGGTAGTGATGAAACCATCTGGACTCTCACAAATGAAAAACGAGATGCCAGGTGGGCTGCTACCTTTATAAGTGATTCTACTCAATTCTATGGCGAAACATTAACCACCAGTGTTCTTGGCAATGCCACCAGGTGGATGAAGATAAGAGGCGCGGCGTATTATTTAAGTCTGACAAACATGTACTGGCGAAAAGGTGTTTATAATAATGTAAACCCAAGAATTTATGTGGGTATCCCAACGGATTATCATTATGTTGTAACACGTTTGGGAAGAGTGTATTTAAATTTGGCTGAAGCCTATCTGCTAAAAGGAGATATTGCTGATGCAGTAGCAGCATTTAACAAGACCAGAACTATTCACGGCAAATTGCCACCTTCTATGGCAACTACATTAGTAGATGCCTGGACAGATTATAAGCGTGAACGAAGGGTGGATTTAACTTTGGAGAATGATTATTATTGGAGTTTATTGCGTTGGGGTAGATACGGTGGACCTGCCAATCATAATACAGTTTCTGGAGGAGTAATACCGGAATTAACAGAAACACCGCAAGTATTGGATGTCAGCAAAGACAGAAAAGATTTTTCTATAGTTGAAGGCCCGTTCTTTGGATCGAATAATGTACGGGTTTTTGAACCGCGTCGTTATCTGTTTCCTATTGCACAGAGTTATCTTGATCGAAATCCAAAATTTGGACCACAAAATCCAGGCTGGTAAAATAATTTAATTTTAAAGAAAAACTATTATGAAAAAGCAAAAAACGTTTTTTATATCAATTAGTGTTTTAATACTAATAACACTATTCACTTCTTGCCTCAAACAGGACTTACCTGATTATCCTGCCTGGAATGGCAATTATATTAATAATGTGTTTGTTGAATACAGATGGGAAGACCGGAATAACCTATATAACGGAAAACCCGTTGTTGCATATCAAAAACTGCAAGTAGAGGAAGAGATAGATTCTTCAAAAAATATGATTAACATACAAATAACGGTACCTGCTGTCAGCGGCACATTTACAGCGGATGTAAGAAATAATGTAAGTCAAAACCATCTTTGGATGTATTCAGATATTTCTACTGCTGCGACAGTTGCCCCAACCGGTAATACACCAAAATTAGGCGACCCAGCGGATTTGACACAACCACAAACCTATGTAGTAACGGCTGCAAACGGCCAGAAAAGAACCTGGACAATTAAGGTAACTTCATTTATAAAATAATAGATAATTGCAGTTTTTTTATAAAATAAAATAAAACAGGATAGTAGTCACTAAATAACTTTATTTGAAATGAAATATTTTTTTCTTTTTGTCCTGTTCGGTTGGACGACAACTATTCAAGCACAAGAAGTTGAGCGCAGCATATCTCCCCAGCCCTGGGCGCCAGGTTTAGGTAATCATCGGGCTGTACTTAAAATTGAGAAACCATCAGATGCAGTCAGATTACAATTAACCTGGCGGCTTCACGATCAGCAGCCGGATAAAAAGCGGTTTCTGATTATTGACGCTGCTAATGGAGATACTATACGAAATGTTTATAGAGTTTCCGTAAATAATGAACAATGCGATATTGTATTCGGACCGGTAGCAAGCAAAGGAATTTATTATTTTTATTATCTTCCATATAAGCCGGACCCGGACGCCGGTTATTATCGATATGGATATTTATCTCCCAACAGTCCGGATATTAATTGGGTTACCCATAATCATTTATCAGAAAAAAACATTTTGCCTGAGCTTCCACTCGCTATTTGCACAGCAATGCAGGCACGTACCGGCTTTGATTCTTTTTATCCAATGGAAATTGTTCCTACCACCGCCGAAAAGAAAAATTTCCTGTTGAAGAATACGGATAATTATCTTCTCTTTCCTCAGGATAGAAAATATCCGATACGCATGAAAGACAATATTCCGTTGATGTGGGTGAAAGAAGGCCATCAGAAAGAATTTAAAGGAGTAGCTGCAAAAAATGAATATTTTACTTTTCAGATTGGGTTGTTTGCAGTAAAGTCAGATGTGGATAGCGTTCAGGTTAATTTCTCGGATATGAAAGGCGCCACTCAGACGATTCCTTCATCCGCTTTCACTTGTTTTAATACCGGTGGAATAAATTCTTATGGCAAGCCTTTTACAAAACGTGTGGATGTGGCTGAAGGGGATGTTCAGGCTTTATGGATGGGAGTGGATATACCGCAAAATGTTGCTCCCGGCATATATAAAGGCGCTGTATTGATTTCAACTTTAGGAACAAAGCCTAAAAAGATTCCGTTACAAATAACCGTGACCGGAAAATATCTGGCTGACCGTGGTGACAGTGAACCGTGGAGGTATTCACGTCTCCGGTGGCTAAACTCAAAAATGGGTATTTCTGACAAACCAACTGCACCGTTTGCAAACATAAAGTATACCGGAACTAATGATTTTTCATTATATGGTAAACAAATAAAGATGGCTTCTAATGCAATGCCAGCCTCCATTAAAGTATGGGAGATACAGGTGTTGGCTGCGCCAATAAAGTACGTTGCAGAAGGCCAAAATTTCACCGAAAGAAAATCTGATTTTTCAGAAAAAAATAATGGAAGAGTTGACAATGCCTGGAGTTCTTTTTCGAAAGATTTTGAAATGCGGGGCGATAGGTCATTAGAATTTGACGGTTATATTCATTATACAATTCAATTGAAGGCTTTGCATGATGTGAATTTAAAAGATTTTCGGCTGGAAATTCCCTTCAGAAAAGAAGTAGCGCAATATATGATGGGTATGGGGTTGCCAGGGACTACAGTGCCTGGTAGCCTTGATGCAAAATGGAAGGGCCCTCACGACAGCTTTTGGATGGGAAATACCTATGGAGGTATTTATTGCGAATTACTCGGGAGCACTTACCATGGCCCGTTACTGAATCTCTATCATCCCAAGCCGCCTGAAAGCTGGTACAATAATGATAAGGGAGGTTTCTCTGTAAGGCAGAATAAAGATACTGTAACAGCCATCGTTTATTCGGGTAGCAGAGATTTTAAAGCAAATGAAGAAATTACTTTTGAGTTTGACTGCATCATTACTCCAATTAAAAAACTGAATACAAAGGCACAGTTTACGGAACGCTATTACCATAATGGAACTAAGCCATGGCCTGATTCAAGTGCAGTTGCAGCGGGTATTAAAGTAATTAATATTCACCAGGGCACAGTCACCAATCCATATATTAATTATCCTTTTCTTGCAAAAAAAGAGATTAAATCTTTTGCGGATTATTGGCATAAGAAAGAAATAAAAACAAAAATATATTATACCATCAGGGAGCTCACCAATCATACTCCGGAGATTTGGGCGTTGCGAAGCCTGGGAAACGAGATTTTTTCTACAGGAAAAGGAGGTGGATTTCCATGGCTGCAGGAGCATTTAGTAACTGATTATACACCTGCATGGTACACGCCCATTGGTAATGATATAGGGAATGTGGATGCAGCTCTTGAGTCAGCTCCGGGAGATTCAAGATGGTATAATTTTTATATCAGAGGATTAGCATGGCTCATCAAAAATGAAGATATAGACGGCTTGTATTTAGATGACGTATCGTTTGACCGTCATATTATAAAACGAATGAGGGAAGTAATGGACAGCATAAAACCGGGTTGCCTGATAGACCTTCATTCCAACACGGGCTTTTCCAAAGGGCCTGCCACCCAATACACCAGTTTCTTTCCTTACATCAATAAACTCTGGTTTGGAGAAAGTTTTCAATATGATAAAATGTCCCCTGCAAATTGGTTAGTGGAATGTACAGGGATTCCGTTTGGCTTGATGGGAGACATGCTTCAGGGAGGAGGCAACCCCTGGCGTGGTATGGTTTATGGGATGACAGCACGTCTTCCCTGGGCAACCGAAGGGGTAGTCTGCGATCCTAAAGATGTATGGGAAGTATGGGATAGCTTTGGCATTGCGGATTCAAAAATGATTGGTTATTGGGACACTGATCCGGTAGTGAAAACTTCCAATCCGAATGTACTGGCAACCGCCTATGTACGAAAAGGGAAAAC
>JBIQMJ010000078.1:0-14608 GCA_044463445.1 Segetibacter koreensis | reverse complement strand
GTTAACCCCACCTTTAGTTTTCATTTTAAAAATAATCTTAGAATTTCAAATCGGGCCATCCTTCGCGGTAAGTGCGCTTTATAAATTGATTCGCTGCATCAAAATTGGTTACTTTCATGTTTTCTGCATCCCATTGAAGCGTGATACCACGCCCCGGATAAGTAAATCCTTTTCCATCTGCTGTGGGCTCCCTGTAATCAAAACTCCTTATTGCCAGGTTGGCCATCAATATGCTCTGTGTCAGCGGAACGGCATATTCTACAAACGGGGAATCCACTTCCATGTTTCCATAACCTGCAAGACAAGCCTCTACCCATTGACCATAGTGGCCATTTTCGCCACCGGGCACACGGGGATATTTTTTGGGAACATTTACTTCATTGGTACGGGAAGTAGGTAACAATTGAGGATCCTCTCCATAAACGCCACACATCATTTTCCCTTTGGTACCTTCGAAGATCACTCCGTTTCCTTTATCACCTTTGCCACCCATTACCTCATTAGGTCCCAATTCTGCAGGACGCGGAGGCTGAATACCGCCATCCATCCAACTAAGGCTAACATCCTGGCCGCTTTTTCCTTTAAATTTCAAATGTGAAGATGATGAGACAGGGCCGCTCTTAGGATAATAGGCCTGTTGCCAGTTGTCTACATACGGGGTACTTACACTACTTACTACCTCTGTTGGATATTGAAGTCCGAGTACCTTAAACACAGGCCCAACAATATGACAAGCCATATCCCCAATAGCTCCGGTTCCAAAATCCCACCATCCCCTCCAGTTGAAGGGAGCGATCATATCTTCATAAGGATGCTCCTGTGCGGTTCCCAACCAGAGATCCCAATTAAGCCCGGCAGGCACGGGTGGATTTTTGGTTGACCAAGGAATTCCCTGCGGCCACACGGGGCGATTGGTCCAGCAGTGAACGGTATGCACTTCACCAATAATACCGGCTTCATACCATTCTCTTAACTGGCGCACGCCATCGCCGGAAGATCCCTGGTCGCCCATTTGGGTAACCACTTTATAACGTTTTGCCCCCTCGCCCATCATGTGTGCTTCCCAGATATCATGGGTCAAAGGCTTTTGTACGTACACATGCTTGCCCAGTTGCATGGCATGAAATCCGACGATAGCATGGTTATGATCAGGGATGCCGACATCAACGGCATCAAAATGTTTATGCTCTTTTTCAAACATCTCCCGCCAGTCATGATAAAATTTTGCTTTGGGAAATAATTTACGGTTTTGTACTGCCTGGCGCTCATCCACATCGCAGAGAAAAGCGATTTCTGCTTTTCCTGTTTTTGCAAAATGTCGATCATCATCTCCTCCTTTGCCTCCGGCGCCTACACCCGCTATCAGTAGCTTATCGCTGGGTGCTACGAAACCTCTTCCCAATACATGGCGCGGCACAATGTAAAAACCTGCTGCGGCAAGAGAAGTATTGCGGATAAATTTTCTCCGGGAAACTGATGACTCCTTAATAGCCTGCTTTTTTTCTGTCATGGAAATTGTATTTTAAAGTATAAAAAAATAATGTATTTAATTTTATACCTCAAATATATATTATAAAAAATAACCGGATTGCTAAAATAATTTTACAAACTGCATGATACCTTTATGATTCTAATAAGTATTGTTGCTCTTTATACCAGGAAATAATAAGTGGTATTATTGGCGATTTCACTGGCATAACTGTAAAATATAAATCTATATTATTTGTGGCTTTACTACCAGTCCTCAATTTTATTTTTGATCATAAAGCCTTAATTTTTTCAGTAAATTGTTATTCCAAAAATTATAAATTTTTATGGACGAACAACAATTGGCCACCAAGGTGGTCGAACATTTAATTGAAAATGATCTTTTTAGCAAATGGCTGAACATTGAATTAATCGGGGTTAGCAAAGGCTACAGCAAAATTAAAATGGCGGTAAGAAAAGAAATGATCAATGGCTTTGGAATTGTGCATGGGGGGATCGCTTTTTCTCTCGGCGACAGCGCTTTTGCATTTGCCTGCAACAACCGGAATAATTTATCTGTGGCGCTGGATACTTCCATCAATTTCATAAAGCCCGTTCATGTGGGCGATGTATTGACGGCGGAAGCCAAAGAAATACACAATGGAAAATCTACAGGGATTTATCAGATTTCCATTGTCAATCAAAGTAACCAAATGGTAGCCCTGTTTAAAGGAACTTGTTTCAGAACCGGCAAGACTCTAATATAAATTCTAAAATTAAAAGTACACCCTGGCATTACCATCAAAACGGTAACTCAATAGATTCCGGCTCGATGAATTCATGGCTGAGTTCATTTTCGAGAAAGCTGATTCGCGAATCAGGAAAAGTAAAAATACCCTTTTTTTCAAAACCCCACGGTTCCCAATAGCCGGCCAAAACCTGGGCAAACATGTCATCGTCCCAGGGATTAAACAAAGGATTAGTAAGGGTTTCTTCAGCGGGAAAGGATTCAATTATTACTTTCTCACCCTCCATTTCAATAGCAGTTTCCCCCCTATTTTTTAATAAATAATTTGAATATAAAAAACGCGCTGACAATTCTTCAAACTGAATGGGGTGTAAAATTTTTTCTCCGGTTTTTTGTAGGATTTCTTTTTCTTTTATTGCAACAGCGCCATTGTCCTGCAGGCAGGCCACTATTCCAAACCCATTCATTCCCAAAGAAAAATTAAGATTGGTGGGTTCATCTTTATAATTAAAAACATCTTTGGAATATTTCACTTTTACGATTGCGATGCTCCAGGGCTTTACGCCTTTGAATTCCATCGGAACTACAAGAGATTGCAGCATCAGATGAAACTTCGAAAATCTTTTTTTCAGAGAAGTGGATATGGCAAAATCTTTTGCACCAGGTCTTTTTATGGAACGGCGTTGTTCCAAAGTTATATCATGGTAGAGTACGCCATACACGAATTTTCCCATCCACAAAAAAAGCTTTTCTTCCGGAATATTTTTTACGGATTCGTATCCATTTTCAAATGCTTCTTTTATTTGCATCTCAAGCTGGTCAAATGCCTCTTTTACCTTATCAGAACACGGCAATTTTAAATCGTCGTAATGAATTCCGGTAACCTGGTCGAGCATCGTAAATTTTTTATCCCGTAACGAAAAACGATCTAAGATCCATTTTGGAAAAACAGAAATAAATTGTTCAGTAGAGGTTAAATCTTCGCCGGTTAAAAAGCAGGTTGATGCTTCGAAATGCAGTGTTTCAAAGGGATTAAAAAGAGAGAAAGACATGAACGAAATTGATTAAATAGAATTAGCAAAGTAAATTAGAAATATGGATTATTTATTGGTTTGCCGGTGTTTTAAAAATATAATTAAGAAAGTTTTTCCAGCGAAGATAAAATCCTTCTTTTTGTTTCATCCTCATTCAAGGTTTCAGGAACGAATTTTTCTCCAATTAATTTTTCGTATAGTTCAATATAACGGTTACGGATAACCGAAATCCATTCATCACTCATCTGAGGAACCTGTTGGCCTTCTTTTCCCATAAAATTATTTTCAATAAGCCATTCTCTTACAAATTCCTTGCTCAGTTGTTTTTGTTTCTCTCCTTTTTGTTGCCTTTCTTCAAATCCATCGGCGTAAAAATAGCGGGAACTGTCGGGTGTGTGAATTTCGTCGATCAAAATAATTTCATCGCCCAGTTTTCCAAATTCATATTTGGTATCTACCAGGATCAGCCCTCTTTTTTCAGCAAGTTCTTTTCCCCGTGAAAACAACTTTAAAGCATATTTTTCCAGTTGTTCATAATCATCTTTTTGAACAATATTCCTTGATATGATTTCTTCTTTGCTGATGTCTTCGTCGTGGCCTTCAGCAGCTTTGGTGGAGGGCGTAATAATTGGCTGAGGAAAATAATCGTTTTCTTTTAAACCTTCGGGCATTGTAACACCACACAAACTTCTTTCTCCTGAATGATAGGTACGCCAGGCATGCCCGGTAAGATTTCCCCTGACTACCATTTCTACTTTAAAGGGAATACATTTTTTGCCTATTGAAACATTGGGAGCAGGGGTATCGAGCAGCCAGTTGTTACAAATATCTTTAGTAGCATTTAGCATATAAGCCGCTACCTGATTCAGCACCTGGCCTTTGTTGGGAATTGGCTTTGGCAAAATGACATCAAACGCAGATATGCGGTCGCTGGCAATCATCACTAAAAACTGATTGTTGATGGTATAAACATCCCGTACTTTTCCTTTATAAAAATTGGTTTGGCCGGGAAATGAAAATGAATGCATAATATTAATAAGGTTAGTTGCAAAATTGCATATAATTTTTAGTATTCAGAAAGAGTGACAATTTTAGGCCCAGGCTAAATCTAAAAAAAATTTATTTTACATTCATAGAAACGTTAAATTGCTGTAAAATTAGCTAACCAAAATTTCATCCATATGAGGAAAATAATTCAAAACTGCACTTTTCTGATCATTTTCTTTTTACTTTTTTTGTCAGCTTCTGCCCAACAAAAGACAATCAAAGGAAACATAACCAGTAAAGCCACTGGAGAAGGAGTGCCGGCTGTATCAATAACCGTGAAAGGTAGTGGCGAAGGCACATATACTGATGAAAAGGGAAATTTTTCACTGGATGTAAAACAAGCCTTTCCGATAACATTGATTGTATCATCAATTGGATATAAAGAGCAGGAAGTGGAAGTAAATAATTTGTCTTCTTCCGTGAATGTCATCCTGGAAACTACCAGCACATTGGGACAGGAAGTGGTAATTGCTGCCACCCGGACACCCGCAAAAATATTGGAATCGCCTGTGACCATAGAAAGGATCAGCGCTGCTGATATCCGGAATTCTGCACAGCCTTCCTATTATGATAATATTGCAAAATTAAATGGAGTAGATGTGGTAAATGCCTCTCTCACTTTTACTTCTCCTACTACCAGGGGGTTTAATGGAAGTGGAAATTTAAGGCTCAACCAGATTGTGGATGGAATGGATAACCAGGCGCCGGGTTTAAATTTTTCGGTGGGAAGTATTATTGGCCTGATCGGTCTTGATGTAGCAAGCATTGAACTGTTGCCGGGTGCCTCTTCTGCCTTATATGGCCCCGGAGGAATGAATGGAGCGATTGTAATTAACAGCAAAGACCCGTTTCGTTACCAGGGACTTTCAGTTGAGGCCAAGAGCGGCGTAATGAATATTGATAACAAAGATCGCGGAGCTTCACCCTATTACAATTTTCAACTGCGCTGGGCAGAGAAATTGAGCGATAAATTTGCTTTTAAAATTGGTGGTGAATATGTGGAAGCACAGGATTGGGTAGCCAATGATTATCGGGATTACGACCGGCTGGGAACTACCGGCGGATTAAAAAACGGAACCAGGGAAACAGATCCCAATTATGACGGTGTAAATGTGTATGGCGATGAAACTACTGCTGATATTAAAAGTAATGTACTGAATGCAATTGCACGGGCTGCGCCTTTTTATGCACCCTATATCAATTCATTACCTGCGTCAATTCCGGTTTCAAGAACAGGATATGATGAAAAAGACATCGTTGACCCCGAAACTTTTAACCTGAAATTGTTTGGGGCTGCCAGTTATAAGCTTACCCAAAATACTTCTTTAAACGCTGAAGGATATTGGGGAACCGGAAATACCGTTTATACCGGAAGTGACCGTTATTCATTACTGAATCTAAAAATTGGTCAATACAAAGTTGAGTTGGTGAATCCCCATTGGTTTTTACGGGCTTATACTACACAGGAAAATGCGGGAGAATCTTACAATGCCACCGTTACCACAAGGCTTGTAAATGAAGCCTGGAAACCCAGCGGCGGATTAGATGGCTGGTATGCACAATATGCTATGGCTTATTTAAGTGAAAAATTAGCTGGTAAAACAGATATTGCCGCTCATCAATTGGCACGTAGCGTAGCAGACGAAGGAAGGCCGGCGCCCGGTTCTGCAGAATTTAAAAAACTTTTTGACCAGGTAAGAAGCGTTCCTATTTCAAAAGGAGGAGGCTTATTTGTGGATAAAACCAATCTCTATAATGTAGAGGGTCAATATGATTTTTCTGAAAAAACTTCCAAAGTAGCCGATTTGTTGGTGGGTGCCAATTATAAAAGATATGTATTAAATTCTGAAGGAACGCTTTTTGCTGATTCTTCCGGTAAAATTCCTATCAACGAGGTAGGCGCTTATATCCAGCTTACCAAAAAAATATTTAGTGACAAATTGAAATTAATTGCTTCAGGCAGGTATGATAAAAATGAGAATTTTGATGGAAGATTTACGCCTCGTTTTTCGGCTGTGATTAAAGTTGCCGAAGACAATAACATCAGGTTGTCTTATCAGCAGGCCTATCGTTTTGCTTCCACCCAGCAGCAATGGATCAATCTGAGAGTAGGAGGAGGAACCGCCCTGATTGGCGGTGTTCCTTCTTTCAAAAAACATTATCATTTTGATACCAACCCGGTTTATTCAATCGATAATAATTTATTTGCAGGCGATCCACAAGTGGCGAAGTTGAATAAATTTAAAGCCGAAACGGTGAATTCATTTGAAGCAGGCTATAAAGGGCTTTTATTTCAAAAGAGGCTATTAGTTGATTTGTATGGATATTATGGCGTATATCACGATTTTATTTCCAGAACCCTGGTAACCCAATCAGTAAATGGAGATAAAAGTGTGTTTACTGATCCTGCAACGGTACGAGCCAATCTCAGCGATCCAAAACTGGCTACCACTTATTCAGTTCCTGTAAATGTGAAGGGAGATGTAAATACTTATGGATTTGGGTTATCCCTCACTTACTCTCTCCCAAACAATTTCTTTATTGATGGTAATGTTTCTTCCGATCATTTGGGTGATGTGCCTGAAGGATTTATCGCCGGATTTAATGCGCCCGAACTAAGAGCAGGCGGCTCTTTCAGTAATACAGGCTTTGGAAAGCAAAATAGGTTTGGGTTTAATGTAGGCTACCGGTGGCAGGATAAAATAGATTACCAGGGAGATTTTGCCAATGGAGTAGTTCCTGCGTTCCAGACAGTGGATGCGCAGGTGAGCTATAAGTTTTTTAATCCAAAGATTTTACTTAAAATCGGAGCAACTAACCTGCTAAATCAATATTACCGTAACGGTTTTGGAAATCCGGCCATTGGCGGATTGTATTATGTCAGCGTAGGGTATAATGTATTCTGAGACTATCTATCACCTCACGATTTAATTTAAGAAAATGAAAAATATCAAATTAAATAGAAAATTCCTTCCTCTTTTTTCCATTCTCATCTTGGGTATGTTGATTATTTCTTCCTGCAATAAGACTCTTCCTGACGCTACTCCTATTGAGTATCCTCCGGTTAATAATAGCCAAACTTCCATCGGGCAAAGGATCAGCAGCGATACCAGTTATAGTTTTTTTGCTGCAGCCGCTACCAAAACAGGCCAACTGGCCCAGTTAAACGCCGACAGCACCGAATTTACTGTTTTTGTTCCTACCAATAATGCATTCAGGATTTCGGGAATTCCTTCTATCGATGTATTGAATACTTTACCCCTTGAGAGTTTGGGAGGAATCGTTGGTTATGCCATCATTCCCGGAAAACAATTTTTGAGTTCTGATATAACTTCCGGTGGCATTACTCCTTCCCGGCCAAATGAACAATTGCCTACGAGCATTACTATTGCACAATTACCCGGCACAACTTTGCCATTAAAATTAACCACTTTTCCATCTGTTTCCGGCAATGCATTTTATGACAATAATATTCCTGTAACCAAACCGGATATTAAATTGAAAAATGGCGTGATACATGAGGTAGCGGCTATTGTTGCTCCTCCCTCTCAAACTTTGAAAAGCGCCATATACAGCAATCCTGATCTTACTTTTTTTAAAGCAGCTATCGAAAGGGCAGACAGTGGGCAGTCCGGATTAAACCGCCTCGATTCTTTGCTGGGATACCCGGTTACCAATATGACTGTCCTTGCGCCGAATAATGCTGCCTTTCAGACATTGATTTTTGGCACTGCATATTCCTATTTATTGCAGAGTGGTTACGACCAGTCTACGGCTTATCAGAAGGCAACCCAATTATCCTCATCTCCTTCAGTTTTTAGTGATCCTCAGTTATATGGCGTATTGCCTGCTTCTTCTGTGAAGGGAATTCTGGCGTATCATTTCCTGGCGAGTCCTAATCCTTATACCCAAAAAATTGAGCCGAACATAAGGGTATTTTCCAATAATTTTTCTTCAACACTTACTGCCTACAAAACTTTGGTGAATTCTGCTTATTCCACTCATCCCGGAGTGATGGCCCAGGCCACCTTCACAGGACCATTCGTAACCGGTTTGACGTTCAACGGTGTCGGTACATTTCCACCGGGAGGCGCCCCGTTTTCCGGAACTCCTGCTAAGGCACTCAGCCTGGATAAGCACGCAGTTAACGGGGTTTTTTATGTGATAGATAAAGTATTATTGCCTCAATAGTTTAAGGGAAGAAAATTTTTTTATACATTAAAACGGAAATGCATCACATCGCCGTCCTGCACTACGTATTCTTTTCCTTCGATTCGCAATTTTCCATTTTCGCGGGCGGCAGCTTCTGATTTATAATGAACAAAATCTTCGTAAGAAATTACTTCAGCCTTAATAAATCCTTTTTCAAAATCAGTATGAATTACTCCTGCAGCCTGGGGCGCTTTCCATCCCTTATGAATGGTCCAGGCACGCACCTCCTGCACACCGGCGGTGAAATAGGTAGAGAGGTTTAGCAATTGATAGGCAGAATGAATCAGGCGATCCAAAGCCGGTTCTTTCATTTGATATTCTTCCATGAACATTTGCTTGTCGTCCGGATCCTCAAATTCAGCGATTTGGGCTTCAATGGCGTTCGTCATCACAATCACCTGCGCGCTCTCTTCTTTTGCCGCTGCTACCAATTTTTCAGAGTATTGATTTCCGGAATGCATGGAAGCTTCGTCCACGTTGGCAACATATAAAACAGGTTTATTGGTGAGGAAAAAATTATCGGCAACTGCTTCTTTTTCTTCCCGGGAAAAATCCAGAGAACGGATATTTTTTCCCTGTTCCAAATGAGATTTCGCTTTCTTCAACACTTCCCATTCCACTTTGCTTTTGACGTCGCCACTTTTGGCCATCTTTTCTACCTTAGCCAGTTTTTTTTCAACTCCTTCCAGGTCTTTCAACTGTAATTCTGTTTCGATAATTTCTTTATCAAGAATCGGATTGATCGGGCCTTCTTCGCGCAACACATTTACATCTTCAAAACAACGTACCACATGAATGATCGCATCCACTTCACGGATGTTGGCTAAGAATTTATTTCCCAAACCTTCCCCCTTACTGGCGCCCTTTACTAAACCAGCTATGTCAACAATTTCAATCTGAGTGGGAACAATTTTTTCCGGGTGCACCAACTCAGCTAAAACGTTTAATCTTTTATCGGGAACATTTACCAGGCCTGTATTGGGCTCGATGGTACAAAAGCGGTAATTGCTTGCCTGCGCTTTGGCGCTGTTGCTCACCGCGTTAAATAAAGTTGATTTTCCTACGTTGGGTAATCCTACAATTCCTGCCTGTAATGCCATTTTTGCAAAAAAATTAGTTGATTTAGGGAGCGCAAAGATAGCATGAAAAGGGTAACCCGGAAATACCGGTATTATGGAGCCCATAAAAAATGGCAGCCGGGGAGCCATTCATTGAATTACTCCTCGTCAATTATTCTATAGTCCGCTCTTTGGTTATCACCACTTTGTCTTTTGATTTTCCGCTGGCCAGTGCAATGATGATGATCAGCACGATTATTCCTGCAACGATCCACATCCAAGGTTGGATTATAAAATTGGAAGAAGTAGTTGTTGTAGTGGATTTTGTGGAAGAAACGGCGCTGTCCTGGGCAAATGCTATTCCTTCTATAAATAGCAGTAGGATCATTACCAAAAATGACGAATAAAGATATTTGATCTTTTTCATAGCATTATTTTTTTAAATGTAAAAAATAAATCATCAATTAACATGCCACTACCGATTTTTTTGGCGCCTTGCCTTTGTTTGAAGTATTTATTATTATGGGAGAATTCGGTCTGGTTATAAACTTACTATCTCCTTAACCTCAATTAAATTAGTAGAAAAACTTTTTACAGCACTTTCCGTGCCTGGATTACTGAAATCACCACCAATAAATTTATCAAAAGTTAATCCAAATCCTAAATTAGCAGCCATGCTATAGTCAATTTTTTTCCCAGATAAAACATCAGTTAAAATTGTTTGCTCATCTAACTCAAGCCAAATGGTATCACCTACATGAATACTATCTTCATCCGGGGTGTGCATCTGCTTCTATTTTAAAATTATAAACAGTATTAGCACAATCTAATCCGCCTTTCTTACATGTGCTGAAAGTTGAAGCCATTGCTGTAATCAGCAGTATGGCTATCGTAAATTTTTTTAATAACCATACTGAGAGAATAAAGATGTGACTTGTGTCGATTGATTGTTTCCGTTCCGAAAGCTCTGTGGCAGGTTTTAATTCAATCTTTTTACAGGAAAAAATAATGAAGCAACAAATAAACAATAAGCCGAAAAATAGAAAATAACGTTTCTCATAGCAGCGTTGTTAAGTTTAAAGAAGAATAAAAGTAATGTTATTTTAATTTAAACAAAAGTGATGTGTAAAACTTTTTTGAATTATTTTTTTTTTAACCAGTATAGAAATAAATAGGATTTTTTTCAGAGCTCAATTTTATTCATTTCGGAGATTAAAAAGGAGTAAGATTTCTCCTACTCCTTATTTTCTATTAAACAAAAGTTCAATTTTTATTCCTCTTCGTCAAAGGCCATGGCTTCTTTGGTAGTCATCAGCAATTCATATTCTTCTTTGCTGCCAACGATCATGTTTTCGAAATCTCTCAGTCCGGTACCTGCCGGTATCGGATGCCCAGTGATCACATTTTCTTTAAGCCCCAGCATCGTATCGGTTTTTCCCTGTATGGCCGCAGAAGACAACACTTTGGTGGTTTCCTGGAAGGATGCGGCTGAAATCCAGCTTTGAGTTCCCAATGAAGCTTTTGTAATACCTAATAACAACGGCGATGAAGTGGCAGGACGCGCATCACGGAATTCAACTGTCTTTTTATCCGCCCGGCGAAGAATAGAATTCTCTTCTCTCACTTCTCTTAATGTTACAATTTTTCCAGGCCTCATTTTATTGCTTTCACCAGAATCGGTAACTACCTTCTTGTCAAAGATCCAATCATTTTCAGCGTTAAAATCGAGCCTGTCTTCGGTATCTCCCTCAAGGAATTTGGTATCGCCCGCGTCTTCAATGGTTACTTTTCTCATCATCTGGCGAACGATTACTTCGATGTGCTTGTCGTTGATCTTAACACCTTGCAAACGGTAAACTTCCTGAATTTCATTTACCACATATTCCTGCACAGCAAATGGTCCTTTGATGGAAAGTATATCAGCAGGAGCGATTTGTCCGTCAGACAATGCCACACCAGCTTTGATAAAATCTCCTTCCTGGGCAAGGATCTGCCGTGTCAATGGCACCAGATATTTTTTAATTACGCCGTCTCTTGCCTCAACGATTATTTCACGGTTACCACGTTTGATATTACCAAATGAAACTACACCATCTATTTCAGAAACCACTGCCGGATTGCCTGGGTTTCTTGCTTCAAACAATTCAGTTACCCGTGGCAAACCACCGGTGATATCTCTCAATTTACCTAATACACGAGGAATTTTCACCACCACCTGGCCAGCCTTTATTTCCTCACCTTCTTCCATAGTAATGTGTGAACCCGCCGGAAGATTGTATCCCTTTGAATCTTTCTTATTCTGGATGATCATGGAAGGAATACGCGCCTTATCCTTAGTTTCAATAATAACTTTTTCCCTATGGCCAGTTTGTTCATCTGCCTCTTCGCGATAAGTAACGCCTTCTATAATATTTTCAAATTTTAACTGTCCGTCAATTTCAGAAACAATTACGTTGTTAAACGGATCCCATGTACAGATCACATCTCCTTTAGCCACTGCCTGGCCATCTTTAACATTCAGAGTTGAACCATAAGGGACGTTGTTATTGATAAGCAAGCGGTCATTTTTTACATCCATTATTCTAACTTCACCTGTACGACCGATAACCACTTTGATCTTTTCTCCAACATTATTATGCGAGTCCACAGTGCGCAATCCGTCAAAATGGATGGTACCATCAAACTTAGCTGTCAATGTAGACTCAACAGAAGCTGATCCTGCCACACCACCGACGTGGAATGTACGAAGTGTAAGCTGAGTTCCCGGCTCACCGATTGATTGAGCGGCAATAATTCCGACTGCATCGCCTTTCTGAGCCGTATATCCTGAAGCCAGGTTTTTACCGTAACATCTTACACAAACACCACGATGGCTTTCACAAGTCAGCACCGAACGAATCTCCATGCTTTCAACCCCTGCTTCGGTAATTGCGTTGGCAATATCTTCTGTAATGATCGTACCGGCTTCTACAATAACTTCATCGGTTTGCGGATCGTACACATCATGCAGCGATGTTCTTCCGAGAATTCTGTCATATAAAGGTTCAATAATATCTTCATTATCTTTCAAAGCTGAAACTGTAATACCTCTTAGAGTACCGCAATCCTCTTCGTTGATTACTACATCCTGCGCCACATCCACCAGCCTTCTCGTCAGATAACCGGCATCCGCAGTTTTCAAGGCAGTATCAGCAAGACCTTTACGCGCACCGTGGGTAGAGATGAAATATTCCAACACGTTCAATCCGTCTTTAAAGTTGGAAAGGATCGGGTTTTCAATGATCTCACTTCCTGTACTTCCTGATTTACGTGGTTTTGCCATCAATCCCCTGATTCCTGCAAGCTGCTTGATCTGTTGTTTAGAACCACGCGCTCCAGAATCCAGCATCATATATACAGAATTGAATCCTTGTTTGTCTGCTGCCAGTTCCTGTATCAGGGTTTCTGTAAGGCGTGTATCCACACGGCTCCAGATGTCAATGATACCATTGTACCTTTCATTGTTGGTAATCAAACCTGCATTATAGTTGTCCCAAACTTCTTCAACCTCTCCCGATGCATTTTCGATCATGGACACTTTAGTTTCAGGAATGATAAGGTCATTTATATTAAAAGATAAACCTCCTTTAAATGCCATGCGGAATCCCAATTGCTTGATGTCATCAAGGAATTTAGCAGTAGTAGGAATATTGGTCCATTTGATAATATTTCCGATGATTTCACGAAGTGATTTCTTAGTTAATAAAGCATTCACAAACCCGGCATTTTTCGGAACATGCTGATTAAAAATTACACGGCCCACTGTGGTTTCGAGAAGCTTATTGGAAAGTGAACCATCATGGTTCCTTACATTTACTTTTACTTTAATAGCTGCATGAAGATCTACCCGGTGTTCATTATAAGCAATGATCACTTCTTCAGGAGAATAAAAAATCTTACCTTCTCCTTTAACCGGTTCATTGGGAGTGGATTTTTTGCCTTTGGTGATATAATACAATCCCAAAACCATATCCTGCGAAGGCAGTGTAATGGGAGTACCGTTTTGTGGATTTAGAATGTTATGAGAAGAAAGCATCAGCATTTGTGCCTCCAGGATTGCAGCGCTGCTCAAAGGCACATGAACCGCCATCTGGTCACCGTCGAAATCCGCGTTGAACGCGGTGGTTACCAACGGATGAAGTTGGATTGCTTTTCCTTCGATTAATTTAGGCTGGAATGCCTGGATAGACAACCTGTGCAAAGTCGGGGCACGGTTTAGCATGATCGGATGACCTTTCAAAATATTTTCAAGAATATCCCAGATAATTGCTTCTTTTTTATCAACTAATTTTCTTGCACTTTTTACAGTCTTTACAATACCCCTTTCAATGAGTTTGCGGATGATAAATGGCTTGAACAATTCAGCCGCCATATCTTTAGGCAAACCGCATTCGTGCATTTTTAATTCCGGGCCCACCACAATTACAGAACGCCCTGAGTAGTCAACACGTTTCCCCAAAAGGTTTTGACGGAAACGTCCTTGTTTACCTTTCAACACATCACTCAAAGACTTCAATGCCCGTCCACCCTCTGCTTTTACTGCGTTGGATTTACGTGAATTATCAAACAAAGAATCTATAGCTTCCTGGAGCATACGCTTCTCATTTCTGAGGATCACTTCAGGCGCTTTAATTTCCAATAACCTTTTCAAACGGTTGTTGCGGATGATAACACGGCGGTACAAATCATTCAAATCTGAAGACGCAAAACGGCCGCCATCCAAAGGAACCAAGGGACGAAGTTCCGGTGGAATTACCGGGATATATTGCATTACCATCCATTCAGGACGGTTATTAATTCTTGTGTTGGCATCGCGGAACCCTTCCACCACGCTAAGACGTTTCAAAGCATCAGCTTTCCGTTGTTGTGAAGTTTCGTTGGCAGCGCTATTACGAAGATCAAATGATAGCTGGTCCAGGTCAATTCTCTGCAACATATCATGCACTGCTTCTGCGCCCATTTTGGCAATGAACTTATCAGGATCTTCATCAGGCAACAACAGG
>JBIQMJ010000077.1:0-14639 GCA_044463445.1 Segetibacter koreensis | reverse complement strand
ATTGCCGCAAACTTTTTCAACCTCCGCAGGAATAGTTTTCATTCTCTCGGCAAAATAGCCAAGTCCATGATCCACCGCTACTTGCCGGCTTTGTTGTGTGTAAGCCGTACCAATTATTTTTCTTTGCTCATCTGTAAAAATAGGGATGGAAACGGCGCCCGAAATGTGCGCATGCGAATATTCGCCCGGGCTTCTTACATCCAAAACAGGAAATGATTCTGAAAGGTGTAGAAAATTTTCAATATCAATTTTTTCAATTGGCATCCGGAAGACAACTATTTTTTTTGACTACAATTTTAATATGCAATTAAAATACAACTTCTAATTGATCGTGTTTACATCCATCACTACATTATTATGTTCAGGCAAAATCCTTAGAACGGCTTTAGCGCAGGGATTGGCAAAGGAACCGCTTTTTGCATTAACCGAATAATTCATGCCATCAAATTCAGCATCAATTTTATGAGGACTTATTTTTTTAAAGGGAAGGACAGCCCCGGGAGCGGTAGTCAATTCAAGAAACCAGTTTATTGATTCTTTGCCTGTGAATTTTATTTTAATATTTTCTTCATCGAAATCCATTATTAGGGTTCCGTCAAAAGAAATGATTGGCCAGGAAATTTGCAATTGATTTCCCGAGCCCGAAATTTCCGGTTTTCCACCTTTTATCAAAATTTCTTTTCCGTTTACAATCGCTTTAAATGCCAAGCCCGCAAGCATTTGTGCCGAGCTCCATTTGTTTCCATCAACCAAAGGAAGCGAAAAAAAAGAAGCTTTTGTGGAAGTTGATTTTTGTGTTAAATACGCAGAAGCAAAATTTTCATTGAACAAATGAATATCACGAAAACGCAGCGTACCGTTTTTCCATAATAAATTAGCCCGGTAAAAGCGGCTGTCGTACCAAACGGTTTGCACATTTTTATCCTGTAAGTCTTCATTCACCGTGACTGAAGTTGCAGGTGTTACTTTGAAATGCCGGCGAAACCATTTGCCGGATTCAGCCAGCGTTTCAACGGTTACTTTATTTTCATCTCTCAATCTCGCAATCAGCGGCATTTGAATTTCAAACCCTTTTTTCATGGCGTTCCAGGTAAAAGAATTTTCCTGCCCGGCCTGCACATAAGCAAAATTCAGGCATTCGCCTTCCGTAAATTGTTGAAAATACCAATGCACCCACGCAGAATCCCCTCCTCCAAATTGGTATACAGGTTCAAGCGTAACTACGCCCTGCCTTTCATTGCCCAGGCCATTATCATATTGCCTCACCGGGTCGCTTCCGAGCATGCGAAAAACGGGAACAGGAATTTGATTAATGGCATTCTGCGCAGGCATGTAAGCATTTTTCAAACTCGGATAATAAGCCTGGTTCCAATAGCCACCCCATAAAGTATATCCATCGGTTCCGATTTGGTCTTTACAATTACACGAAGCAATAATTCCATATTTTTTATACAAATAATTCAACGTGTATGCATCAATAAACCATGAACCAACAGACGAAGGGTAATGACCGAATATTTTTTTGAAATGTTCCATATAAGTATCTGCCAGCTTCTTTCTTTCTTCAATAGGATAACCGGTAGAAAAATCAACATCAGCACGGGGATCCCACGAAGAATTGCCACGCCATTTCAATCCGGCGTCTTCCACAAAAGGTTTCGGCATTTCCCACCAGCCGCCAATTTCAAAGGAATCAGAAGGGAGTGGTTTTAATAATTCCTGGTAGCTCGGATCCATTAGTGCATCATATTGCAACAAAAAGGTTCCTTTAAGATGGTATTTTCTCATGATCTCAATTTGCTTCACCACAGTTTCATATAGTACTTCTTCCGTGATCTTAGGATCACGTGGTTCAGTCAGGCGGATGAAGTTGATGATGTTTACAATTTTGGGGCTGTTGACTGTAGAAATTAAAGCCGGGTTTTTTTTGAAAAATGAAAATAAAATGCAGCAACTACACAGTAAAGCAACAAATAATGCAGAATTATATTTTTTGTTCATAGCCTGAGTTTTCCAAATTAGTTTTCAAAATGCATCCGGCAAATTACATTTTGTTTAATGAAACTATTCATCCACTTCTTTCATGCGAACCGTAAAATGCCGTAAGGCAGGCGCTTCATATTCTATTTGCAGGCCTTTTATTTTTTCACGGGTTTTATACACTTCTATAATTACTTCGGCCACATAATCAATATGGCTTTGCGTGTAAACTCTGCGCGGAATGGCCAGCCTTACCAACTCCATCATAGCAGGAATTAATTTTCCATCCTGGTCGTATTTTCCAAACATCAATGAGCCAATTTCCACACCGCGAACTCCGCCTTCTATAAACAAAGCGCCGACCAGCGCCTGACCGGGATATTGATCAACCGGAATGTGTGGCAGCATTGCTTTTGCATCAATGTACACTGCGTGGCCACCCGCAGGCCTGATCACAGGGACATTTGCAGCTACTAATTTTTCTGTGAGATATTCTATGCTTCTTATTCTGTATTGAAGATAAGTTTCTTCCATCACTTCCTCCAAACCAATTGCAATGGCTTCAAGATCGCGTCCCGCAAGGCCTCCATAAGTAGGAAACCCTTCGGTAATAATTAATAAATTTCTGCATTGCACCGCCAGCTCTTCATTCCGCAAAGCAATGAAACCACCAATGTTGGCAAACGCATCTTTTTTGGCGCTCATTGTACAGCCATCGGCGTATGAAAATAATTCGCGTGCAATTTCAGAAATGGATTTTTCAGCATATCCTTCTTCGCGGATTTTTATAAAATAACAATTCTCTGCAAAACGGCATGCATCGATAAACAAAGGGATTCCGTGTTTTTTGCAAATTGATTTTACTTCGCGGATATTTTGCATGCTCACCGGCTGACCACCACCTGAATTGTTGGTAACCGTAACCATGCAGAGCGGAATATTTTCACTGCCATTTTCTTCAATAAATTTTTCAAGAGCTCCGGTATCCACATTTCCTTTGAACGGCGCGGGCACGGAAGTGATTTTCCCTTCTTTACATAAAAGATCCACTCCTTCCGCACCCGAAAATTCAATGTTGGCACGCGTGGTATCGAATAGCGTATTGCTTACCACATATTTTCCTTTTCCACCCATTACTGTAAATAAAATTTTTTCAGCCGCACGTCCCTGGTGTGCTGGAATTACAATCGGCATCCCGGTAATGTCGCGGATCGTTTTTTCAAAATGAAAGAAGCTTTTGCTGCCGGCATAAGATTCATCTCCTGTCATAATGCCCGCCCATTGTGCGCTGCTCATTGCGCTGGTGCCGCTGTCAGTCAATAAGTCAATTAATACATTATCCGCATGAATTAAAAATGGATTATAGGCAGCCTCTTTGATAATCTTTTTTCGTTGTTGTTTAGTAGTAAAATAGATTGGCTCTACTGATTTTATTTTAAAAGGTTCGATGATCGTGTTCATAAAAAAATGATTAAGTGATAATGAAAGGAAACCACATCCTTCACTGAAATATGATGAAAAAAAGTTTAGAACTGAATGAAAAACTTAGGTGGGCTTTCTGATAATATTAATCCAAAGAAGAATCATAGGGCAAAAATAGATTATTTGAAAATAACTAAACACTCAGGGATCCTTTTTAAAAATTAAAAAAAGATTTTTTTGTTCTTTCACTGTCATTTTAGCAAAGAGAAAATTCTGATTTAGTATTGCAGGCTAAATCTCTTTTTTATCAGAACTTTGAACGGTAAACTGTTGTAAATGGACAAATTAATTCAGGAGCAGGAAAAATTTAAAGCGATATTTCAAAATGCCTCTTTGGGTATTTTGGTGATCAACCAGTATGGCAATATTACGCTGGCCAATGACTTTTTGCTGGGTGAATTCGGATATGAAAAACTGGATGAGTTGATTGGCCGGAAAATGGAAATACTGATTCCTGCAAGATACAGAGACCAGCATGTAATTGACCGTGATCATTTCATCGAACATCCCGCCTCAAGGCCAATGGGAATGGGAAGGGATTTGTATGGCATCACCAAAGACGGAAGAGAAATCCCTGTAGAGGTTAGCCTGAGTAATTATACAGATGATAAAGGAACTTTTTCAATTGCATTCATCAGCGACATCTCAGGGAGAATTAAAGTACAAGACATGCTCAGGCAACAAAGATTGCAACTGGCGGCCATGAATAAACAAATGGAAGCGCTGAATGAAGAACTTGAAAAGAAAGTGGCTGCCCGTACGGCTATATTGCAGGAAACACTAGAAAAGCTGGAAGCTTCCAAAGAGGAACTTTCAAAAGCTTTGAGCAAAGAAAAAGATTTGGGAGATATGAAAAGCGCTTTTGTTTCTATGGCTTCACATGAATTCCGGACGCCACTCAGCACTATTCTTTCTTCAGCTTCGCTTCTTGCCAAATATAAACTGACTTCAGAACAGGAAAAGCGCGATAAGCATATCCTGCGGATTAAATCCTCTGTGTTAAATCTGAATAATATTTTGAATGAATTTTTATCACTTGGAAAAATAGAAGATGGGAAAATTTCCAGGCACGAATCTAATTTTGACATAGACGAACTGATTACGCAATTAATAAATGAAATGACAGAAATATTTAAGCCGGGCCAGCAAGTGAAATACAACCATAAAGGAAATCCGCAGGTATTTCTAGATGAGGTATTGTTTAAAAATATCCTGATCAACCTGCTTTCCAATGCGGCTAAATTTTCCGAAGAAAACAAAACTATATTTGTAAATACATTGGTAAAAGACAATCAATTGATATTTTCTGTAAAAGACCAGGGAATGGGAATTTCAAAAAAGGACCAGGAACATTTGTTTCAAATATTTTACCGCGCTACCAATGCTATCAATATCCCCGGAACCGGCCTTGGATTGCACATTGTAGCCAAATATGTAGAAATGATGGATGGCATCATAAAATTAAAAAGTGAATTGAACAAAGGAACAGAAATAAATATAATATTTGCACAATGACAAAAATACTTTTGGTCGAAGACAATAATGAAATCAGGGATAATACTACCGAGATTCTTGAAATGGCCAATTATGAAGTTACCACAGCAGTAAATGGGAAGGAAGGTTTTGAGATAGCTGTAAAGGAGCAGCCAGACCTGATTATTTGTGATATAATGATGCCCGTATTGGATGGCTATGGCCTTCTTCATCTGATCAATAAAAATGAAAATTTAAAAAGTACTCCTTTTATTTTCCTGACGGCAAAAACCGAAAGAAGTGATTTCAGGAAAGGCATGGAGATGGGCGCTGATGATTATATTACCAAACCATTTACCGATATTGAATTATTGAATGCTATCGAAAGCAGGCTTCAAAAAGCAAGGGCACAAAATGCCCGTACAGAGGCATCCAGGAACCTGGAAGAATTTTTTGAAGAAATAAAGAATGAAGATGCGCTTGATAAATTAACCGATTCAAAGATCATAAATCATTACAAAAAAAAGCAACGGGTTTATGCAGAAGGCAATCATCCACATAGTTTATATTATCTGAGTTCGGGAAAAATAAGAACCTATAAAATCAATGAATTGGGAAAAGAGCTGACCACCAGCTTGTATAATGCAGGAGATTTTTTTGGCTATAATGCCCTTCTTGAAAATTCGGTGTATAAAGAAACCGCCGAAACTCTTGAAGAATCAGAGATCAATGTGATAGGGCGCGAAGATTTTGACATCCTCATCAACAACAATAAAAAAGTAGCACAAAAATTTATTAAACTTTTGGCTCATGAAGTTTCTGAAAAAGAAGAACAACTTCTCAGCCTCGCTTACAATTCGCTTAGGAAAAGGGTGGCGGATACTATATTGAACCTGTCGAAAAAATTTAAAAGAGAAGGTGCAACTGATTTTACGATCCATATCTCACGCGAAGACCTGGCGCATATCGCCGGCACTACCACCGAATCCCTGATCCGAACATTGAGCGATTTCAAAAGTGAAAAATTAATTGAAGCGGAGGCGGGCTATGTAAAAGTTTTGAATGAAAAGAAATTGTCGGATATGCTTAATTAATACACATTTTGTAACATTTTCTCATTAAACTCAGCAGAAAGGCTACTGTATTTTTTTTGAAATTCATGGATGCATTTTCGCAATCTGATGTGAGCCGATAAATGATTGGGCGATTCATTTTTCCCTTTTTCAATAAGTTCAGCATACTCCTGTAGCTCTTTTATGAGCTTTTTTAATGCTTCATCCTTTAATAAAAATTCATTCTGAAAATATTCGGCAATTTGTAAAAAATCCCTGTCGTCATTATTGTCCACCAATTCACTTAACCTGTATTTTAGCAACGCATTTTCCTGCCTGAAAAACTCAATAAGTCTCAGCCAGGAACTAAGTTCATGCTTAATTTGACCATTTATTACCTTATCCATTTTTACTATTTCAGAAGGCATATCCTTTTCAAAATTGTACAATACTCACCCTAATAAAAATGAGCCTTAGCAAATGCATACATGATTGTAATCATGCTGGAAATAAACCCGTTGCGTTTTTCAAGAATTATTATTCTTGTTATGGGTTGATTTTATTTTTCATAATATAAAATTCCTTTTCTTTATTTCAACATCAAAATCAATGGTTACAAAACAGGAATTCTTTCTTTTTCTTCGTTTACTGCTTTTTTCAAATCTTTAAATTGCAGTTTGCAAAATGAGGCAGATTATTTGTAAATTGTATTTCATGCCCCAACTCATCTCATTTAACCGTAAAGGCCTTTTTTGTGAAGCAGGTAATTTTTATATAGATCCGTGGCAGCCGGTGGAACGGGCATTAATCACTCACGGCCACAGCGACCACGCACGCTTTGGAAGCCAATATTATTTGTGCCATCGTTTCACGAAGCCCATCCTTCAATTGCGCCTTGGAGAAAATAATTATCAAACTACTGAATGGAATCAAATTATAAATATTAATGGAGTGAAGGTATCTTTTCATCCGGCGGGGCACATCCTTGGCTCTTCACAAATTAGGGTAGAATACCATGGTGAAGTTTGGGTAGTAAGCGGTGATTACAAAACAGAAGACGATGGAATAAGTGGAAAATTTGAGCCGGTAAAATGCAATGTATTTATTACAGAATCGACATTTGGTTTACCAATTTATAAATGGAAGCCGCAACAGGAAATTTATGACGATATCATCACATGGATCAATAAAAATAAAGAAAACGGGAAGGCGAGTATTTTGATAACCTACAGCTTGGGCAAAGCCCAGCGCGTAGTACAGGCGATCAAAGAAACTACGCAAACTATTTTTGCGCACGGCGCCATTTATAATTTGCAGCAAACATTGATCGATGCCGGATTTGATTTAAAGCCGGTTGTAAGAATTACGCCGGAAACATCAAAAGAATTATTGAAAGAAACGGTGATCGTTGCTCCGCCGGGCGCTGAAGGAACCTCGTGGATGAAAAAATTTCATCCTTATTCTATTGGTGTTTGCAGCGGCTGGATGCAGGTTCGTGGAAATGCACGGAGAAGAAATGTAGATGCGGGATTTGCATTGAGCGACCATGCAGATTGGAATTCACTTTTACGAACGGTGAAAGCAACCGGTGCTGAAAAAGTTTTTGTTACACATGGTTTTCAATCAGTATTCAGCAGATACCTGAATGAGGAAAGAATTGCAGAAGCCGCCGAAGTAAAAACCCAATTTGGCGATGAAGATGAAGAAGCTCATTCACCACTTGAAACCAAACGGTAAGAAAAAGAAAGGGCATGAATGAAGAAACCGAAATAAAATCGCGAAAGGATCCTTCTGAATTAATGGATAGTTCAGGATTAGAATTGTTTTCCAACCTGGTTTCCGAATTGAGTTCTTCTACAAAAACCAATGAAAAAATCCAAAGCCTTGTGGATTATTTTGTAACTGCACCGGATGCGGATAAAGTTTGGGTAATTGCTCTCTTCAGCGGGCGCAGACCCAGGCGGGCCGCGAACTCGAGATTGATGCGGGAATGGTGTATGGAAATAGCAAATATCCCTGAATGGCTTTTCAATGAATGCTATCATACGGTGGGCGATCTGTCGGAAACGTTGGCTTTATTGCTTCCCGATCAAAAGAATTTGAATCAAAAAACGCAGAGCCTTTCTTACTATTTGAAAAAATTTATTTCAATAGAAAAGGAAGATGAAATGGTGAAGAAAAAATTTATTGTTGATAGCTGGCAGCAAATGAATAAAAAAGAAAGATTTGTATTTAATAAATTTATCACTGGCAGTTTTCGCATTGGGGTTTCCCAAAAAACTATTGTCAATGCGCTGGCAAAAGTGGCGGAGCTTTCATCGTCGGTAATAGCGCATCGCATCAGCGGTAATTGGGATCCGGCCACCACTACCTTCAGGGATCTATTTAGCGAAAGCGCCTCCCTGTCTGATTTTTCGAAACCCTATCCGTTTTTTCTTGCTTATGCTATTGATGAGGAAGTGGAAAATCTGGGTGATATCAATGAATGGCAGGCAGAGTGGAAATGGGATGGTATCCGTGGTCAAATGATCAAAAGAAATCACGAGCTGTTTGTTTGGAGCCGCGGCGAAGAATTGATAACCGATAAATTTCCAGAATATTTTATTTTAAAAGATTTATTGCCGGATGGCGTGGTTTTGGATGGAGAAATCATTCCGGCCTCCCCTGAATCCCCTCCAGGAGAGGAGACTTTAAAACCCTTACCCTTTGCGATTTTGCAAACGAGAATCAGCAGAAAAAATATTTCCAGGAAGCAATTACAGGAAGCGCCGATCAGTTTTTTTGTGTATGATTTGTTAGAATATAATTATGAAGACTGGCGGGAAAAACCATTAACAGAAAGAAGAAAAAAATTAGAAGAAATTATCGCACCCATACATAACAACGCGATACAAATTTCAAAAATTATTGATTTTAATTCATGGAATGAACTTGCAGAACTCAGAAAAAAATCACGGGAAATGAACAGCGAAGGGATCATGTTGAAAAGAAAAAATTCGGTTTATAAAGTGGGCAGAAAACGAGGCGATTGGTGGAAATGGAAGATCGATCCGCTTACGATTGATTGCGTGATGGTGTACGCGCAAAAAGGAAGTGGAAGAAGAAGCAATTTGTACACGGATTATACTTTTGCCGTAAGAGATGGCGATAAATTAGTAACGTTTACAAAAGCGTATTCCGGATTAACTGATAAGGAATTTGCACAGATTGATAATTTTGTAAAAAGAAATTCCATTGAAAAATTCGGACCCGTTCGCACTGTAAAGCCTGAGCTTGTTTTTGAAATTGCTTTTGAAGGAATCGCCGCAAGCAATCGACATAAAAGTGGCGTAGCATTGCGTTTTCCAAGAATGAACCGTTGGCGGAAAGATAAGCCGGTTGATGAGATTAATACCTTGGATGATTTGAGACAGATGCTTGAGATGTATGGGAAATAATTATTTTATTATTGAATTATTGTTTGATCGTTACAATATTTAAGAGTTTGGTTATTCAAAAAAATAAATTGGAATTACAAAATACAAAAGGATTCAAAGTGATCAGCAAATGGCTTGAGGAAAAAGATTTTATTCCATTTGCTTTCCAGGAAGAAACGTGGCAACATATTATCAATAATAAATCTGGTTTGGTAAATGCGCCAACGGGTTGCGGAAAAACATTTTCTGTTTTCCTGGGAGCGGTCATTTCTTTCATTAATCAACATCCTGAAAATTATAGAGCCAAAAATAAAAATGGGCTGCAACTCTTATGGATAACGCCTTTGCGCGCGCTGGCAAAAGATATTGGCCGCGCGATGGAAGAAGTAATTGAAGAACTGGGAATGAATTGGGAAATAGGAATCCGTAATGGGGATACGAGTATCAACGAACGTGCGAAACAAAAAAAACAAGTTCCTGAGGTGCTTATCATCACTCCTGAAAGTTTGCATCTTTTATTGTCGCAAAAACATTACCCGGAAATTTTTAAATCTTTAAAAATGATTGCTGTTGATGAATGGCATGAATTGCTGGGAAGCAAGCGCGGCGTACAGGTGGAACTGGCTTTATCCCGATTAATCGGTCAAAGAATTGAAGATAGTAAACAAACAAATAATGTGAATTTTAGTTCTGCTCTAATCAATCAGCATTCATCATTCACCATTCACCATTCACCATTGACCGTTTGGGGCATCAGCGCGACCATAGGAAACCTTCAACAGGCGCAGGATGTATTGCTTTCACCACTTTCGCAAATGAATTTTTCAGGAAAAGATTTTGTAACTGTTGCTGCGAATATTAATAAGCCAATCGATATCGAATCTATCTTTCCTGATGAAATAGAAAAATATCCGTGGGCGGGCCATCTGGGAATTAAATTAGTTGAAAAAGTAATTCCCATTATTCTTAAAAGTAAAACAACACTCATCTTTATCAATACGCGTGGCATGAGTGAAATGTGGTACCAGGCCTTGCTGAACGCTTGCCCTGATTTAGCTGGCGCCATTGCATTGCATCATGGAAGTATTGAACAGGTACTGCGATTTTGGGTGGAAGAAAATCTGCACGCCGGAAAATTAAAAGCGGTGGTTTGTACGGCCAGTCTTGATTTAGGTGTTGATTTTCGCCCGGTAGAAACTGTGATTCAGGTTGGCTCTCCAAAAGGTGTAGCGCGTTTTTTACAAAGAGCGGGAAGAAGTGGCCATAGGCCCGGAGAAGTAAGTAAAATTTATTTTCTGCCCACGCATTCTTTAGAATTAATAGAGGCTGCGGCGCTAAAAGAGGCCACCGAAATAAAATTGATAGAAAGCCGCGAACCGCGAATTTTATGTTTCGATGTGCTCATTCAATACCTGAGTACGCTTGCCATTTCCGATGGATTTTATACGGAAAATATTTTTGAAGAGATCAAATCAACTTATTGTTACAGGGAAATTACTTCAGAAGAATGGCAACAGATCATTCACTTTGCAACCGAAGGTGGCGTTGCGTTACAGCAATATGACGATTACAAAAAAATAGAAATCATTGATGGTCTTTATAAAATCAATAATCGAAGAATTGCCATGCGCCATCGCATGCATATCGGCACGATTGTGAGCGACCCGATGATGAAAGTAAAATTTATCAGCGGCGGATATGTTGGTGTTATTGAAGAATGGTTTATTGCGGGAATGCAGCCTGGTGATGTTTTTACACTAGCCGGAAGAACGCTTGAATTTGTGATGATAAAAGACATGACCTGCATTGTAAGAAAATCAAATGCAAAAAAATCAAGAATACCAAGCTGGCAAGGGGGCAGGATGCCGCTTTCAGCGAACCTGGGTTTTATGTTAAGGAAAAAATTTGATGAAGCGGCCTCCCCTAAATCCCCTCCAGGGGAGGGGACTTGCAAAGAACCTGAACTTGAAATATTAAGCCCGTTATTTCAATTGCAGCAATACCTTTCTCATATTCCGAAACGAAATGAATTATTAATTGAACAAATTGAAACCAAAGATGGGTTTCATCTTTTTGTTTTTCCGTTTGAAGGACGATTGGTGCATGAAGCCATGGCAGCCATTCTTGCCTATCGGTTGAGTTTAATTACACCCATCACTTTTACATTTGCAATGAATGATTATGGTTTTGAATTATTGAGTGACCAGCCGATACCTTTAGATGACAGTAATGCCTACACGCTTTTTTCTCCTGATAATTTATTCGAAGATATTCAACGCAGCCTAAACAGCGTAGAAATGGCAAAAAGAAAATTTCGTGATATTGCTGTCATAGGCGGATTGATTTTCCAGGGCTTTCCTGGCGAACAAAAAAAAGCACGCCATCTTCAATCTTCGGCATCATTATTATTCAACGTGTTTTCAGAATATGAACCCGATAATCTCTTGTTACGACAGGCTTATAACGAAGTGATGGAGCAGCAAATGGAAGAGCATCGCCTGCGGGATATGCTCGAAAGAATTCAAAAAGGAAAAATTATTATTACTTTTCCCAGGCGATTAACTCCATTTTGTTTCCCGATAAAAGTAGATAGCATGCGCGAAGATCTTTCTTCGGAAAAATTGGAAGAGCGGGTAAAGAGAATGCAAATGCAGTTGGAGTAATAAATTCACGAAATATTGGTAAATTTACTCATCGGATTTTTTGCATAATCATACGGGAATTTCCTATGCTCTGTCATTGTTTAAAAAAATTGAAGCCCCCAGGCAATTATCCATAAATAATTTCGTTTTATAAAGTAGCTTGATTCCAATAACCAATTTTTAATTATAAAAATCCACCTATGATCATTTCCATAACATTTATTCTCTTCATTTCCGGCTTACTTTTTTTTGGGGTATTACCTTTTTTTTCAATTTATGAAAGAAGAAAAAAAGAAAAAATGTGCAGGCAATTAAGCAGGGAAGGCGCTTCCAATAACCTGATTTTTTGCAGCCAGGAAATTTTGGATAACAAGGTTATCGGCTTCGATGGGATTCACCGTAAAATATTGGTACTTGAACAAAATAAAAATACATATACTTCCTCAGTTATCTCTCTTGATGAAGTGGCGCACTGCCAGTTAATGACTGATAAGGGCACTATAGAACCACGTGATTTTAAAACAACGGAACACCAGTTAAGAACTGGTATTTTAGGGCTTCAATTTGAATTTAACAACCATCATGAATCGGCTTCTATCATTTTTACCAATGGTTTAAGGAAATCACAAAGGGAATTTGCATTGCTAAAAGCCAAGGCTGAATATTGGTGCGTACTGTTTTCTAAAATGCTTGATCAACATTTGAGTGTGAGAGCGTGAGCCGGTCTTTACATCAATCTTTTTATTATGAAATTCTTTAAATTCTTTTTAGCAGTTCTTACATTGGCAATTATTATTTCTTCCTGTAGCGGTACCAAAAGCCCTTACAGCGCGCAACACAACCGGGGCGTAAATAATCGTCATTACCAGGGGTATTAATTTTATCTCCTGCCAGAAAATAAAAAACTTTCAGATTTATTGGTTCACTGTTGTGGCGCTATTCGTTTTCCGTTTTTATTTACCTTGCCACAAAAAAATTGTATACTCCTTTTCGTTTTTATTTTCAAAAGCAAACTCTCTGGCTTTCCGCTGCCCGTTGTATTTTCTGGGAAGATGAAAAAATATTAATTGTTTCGGATTTGCATATGGGCAAATCAGGCCATTTCAGGAAATCGGGAATTGGAATTCCACAAAATATTTTTAAAGAAGATCTTCAAAGATTGTTTTCTCAAATACAATTTTTCAAACCGAAAACGGTGATGATTGCAGGCGATATGTTTCACAGCAACGCCAATAAAGAAATTAATTTTTTTATAAAATGGCGAAAGGATATTGCTTTTGTAGAATTTTTTTTGATCAGGGGCAATCACGATATTTTATCCAAAAAAATATATAAAGAAGCGGGTGTGGAAGTGTTTGAAAATAAATACCTATTTAAAAATTTTTGTTTCACCCATGATATTTCCACGGATTGTGAAGTGTCAGGAGAAAAATTATTTACTTTTTCCGGCCACATCCATCCGGGAATAAAAATGAATGGATCAGGACACCAGTCGCTGATGCTTCCCTGCTTTTATTTTGGGAAAAACTACGCGGTACTGCCCGCTTTCAGCGCTTTTACAGGTCTTGCAAAAATAAAACCTGCCTCCACAGATCACGTCTTTGCTATTGTTGAAAATTCAGTTATTAAAATTCAATAGATTGCCGATGCATAAGACTATTTCCAGGGGATTTGTCAGACCTTCCTGAAAATGTGAAATATAGTCTGGCTTAGGATTTAAGAAATAATAATTTAGATTTGGATTTGTTGCATGAGTGGATTTTCAATAATGAAATACCAAAATGAAGTTGAAGAATAATCACTTTGGCAGCACAAAGAAGAGACTGTGGTACTTTACAATGATTAATCGATATGCAAATAATTCAATCAATTCAAAACCGGATTTATGAAATAAGAGGCGAAAGGGTAATGCTGGACAGGGATTTAGCTGCTTTGTATGAAACAGAAACCAAATTTTTAAACCTTTCTGTAAAGCGTAATATAAAGCGTTTCCCTAAAGATTTTATGTTTCAGCTTTCAAAAGAGGAGTTTGAGGGTTTAAGGTTGCAAATTGAAACCTTAGAAAAAAGTGATCACCCTTTGAGGTTGCAAATTGAAACCTCAAAAGGCAGAGGAGGCACAAGATATTTGCCCTATGCCTTTACAGAACAGGGTGTGGCCATGTTAAGCGGCATTTTGAACAGCGATCGCGCAATAAATATGAATATTGCTATCATGCGGGCTTTTGTAGAAGTGCGCCGGGTGTTATTGCAGCAAACGGACATTAAAGAACAATTGAGGCTCATCCAGGATAAAATTACCGAACATGATGTACAGTTAAGCCAGATTTACGATAGCATAGAAAATTTATTAGATGAAAAAGCAGCTCAAAATAAATGGAATGACAGGGAAAGAATAGGGTTCAAAAAATAATTTTTTAGATTTAGATTGGTAGGCATGAGTGAATTTTCAATAAAGCAATACCAAAACGAAGTTGAAAAAATAATCCACTTTGGCGATACAAAAAAAGAAACTGCTATCCGCAATGCCTTTTATAATTTAACCTGTTGTGCGGTTAGGCAGCCAAGGCATGTTTTAAATGGTTAATAGGTTTG
>JBIQMJ010000076.1:0-14647 GCA_044463445.1 Segetibacter koreensis | reverse complement strand
TTATTTAAGAAATCAACAAAACAATAAAGGAATCGATTACCGAAGGCTTTCAGGTTCTGAAATAGAAATATTGATAAGAAATGGAAATACTTCTGACGATTGGGCAAAAATCTATGTTTCAAAAGAGTTTGATCCTGCACTTGTAAAAAATTCAAAGTTTCATGGCTTAATTCGCATAGGAAAGCTTGAACCTTTTTATCTTGAATTTCATAACCTGCGCATGCCTGTTGGAATTTATAACAGCCACATTATTAGCTGTGATTTTGGAGACAATGTTTGTATTGATAACGCCGGATACCTCAGTCACTACATCATAGGAAATGAAGTGATGATCACAAATGTGAATGAACTGGCCACTACTGATTATTCAAAATTTGGAAATGGAATTTTGAAAGAAGGAGAAAAAGAAAATACCCGTGTATGGATAGAGGTGCGCAATGAAAACGGAGGAAGGCGCATCGCTCCTTTTGACAGAATGCTTCCCGGAGATGCTTATCTCTGGAGTAATAACCCGGAAGATACCCTACTTCAAAAAAGATTTTTGGAGCTGACACAAAATGAATCCAATGTAAAAAGAGGTTTTTATGGAACCATCGGCGACCGTTGTGTTATCAAAGATTGCGATATTATCAAAGATGTTATCATCGGCACAGACGCTTATTTAAAAGGCGCCAATAAATTAAAGAATCTGACCATCAACAGCGATGCAGAAAGGACTTCACAGATTGGTGAAGGTTGCGAATTGGTAAATGGGATTATAGGTTATGGGTGCAGGATTTTCTATGGCGTAAAAGCGGTCAGATTTATAATGGCTGCCCATTCGCAATTAAAATACGGTGCAAGGCTTATCAATTCTTATCTTGGAAATAATTCTACTATTTCATGTTGCGAAGTTCTGAACACTTTAATTTTCCCCAGTCATGAACAACATCATAACAATTCTTTTTTATGTGCAGCGCTGGTAATGGGTCAAAGCAATGTAGCCGCAGGAGCTACTATTGGAAGTAATCACAACAGCCGGGCAGCAGACGGCGAAATCATTGCCGGACGCGGTTTCTGGCCGGGGCTTTGTGTAAGCCTCAAACACAATTCAAAATTTGCTTCCTTCTGTATTTTGGCAAAAGGCGACTATCCTTTTGAAATGAACATCCAGATACCTTTTTGTTTGGTAAGCAATGATGTCACTCATGACAAGCTGGTGTTGATGCCCGGATATTGGTTTATGTACAATTTATATGCATTGGAAAGAAATGCATGGAAATTTGAAAATCGTGATAAGCGCACTGAGAAAATCCAGACAATTGAATATAGCTACTTAGCACCTGATACTATTAATGAAATGTTTGACGCAATTGAGATTTTATCAAAATTAAAACCGGATGAAGATGGAAATGCAATAATGGAAGATGTTGAAAATAGTAAGCGAAAAACAGAAGTAATTAAAATAAAAGAATCGGTTGACTTATTCAAAGAATTGATTAGCTATTATGGCATTATTCAGTTGATCAATCATATTAATGCTAACAACTTTTCTTCCTTTGATGAAATTAAAAAGAGCATTCCAACAAAAATTTCAAGAAATAAATGGAGGAATATCGGTGGGCAACTTATTCCTTCTTCAGATGTAGAAAATCTTAAAATTAAAATTAAAACCGGCAAGATCAATTCGTGGAAAGAAGTGCATGAATTTTACTACCAGAGTGGCGAAGATTATACAAAAAATAAACTCATTCATGCCTACACTTCATTATTGGAGAATGAAAATATCACTTCCAAACAATTCTCTTCTGAATATTTTAAACAATTACTCCAACGGTCGGTAGCGACTAAAACATGGGCCAGTAAAGCGATATACGAATCGCGCGCAAAAGATTATTCTAATCCTTTCCGGAAAATGATTTATGAAAACATTGATGAAATGAATACAGTCATGGGGAAATTAGAAGACAATCAATTCATCCAGGATCAGTTTAAAGAGTTGGAAGACCATAAAAAAACGGTGAAGAAACTGATAAAGAAATATACGTAAGAATCAGGATAAAGATTCAGAACAACCTATGAATATAAAACAATATTTCGCCAAACAGTAAACAAAGAAATAAACCGAATTCCCATTTCTTTTTTTTATCAATGCTTTCCGGTTTACATCGTTTCTTCAAAGATATTTTCCACCATTCCGTTTTTCTTTAATAGTTTATAATGGCTTAATAAAGTATGAACCAGTGTAAAACTTTTATAAGGCAAATTATTTTTAATAGCTTCTTCCTTCAGGGCGGCTGTAATTTCGGGATAATAAACATGGCTTACCGAAGGAAACAAATGGTGCACCACGTGATAATTAAAACTTCCCATAAAAAAACGGATAAACCAATTATCATGTATCACATCGTTGGTATGATTAATCTGATGCATAAACCAGGATTCAGGCATTTGATTGTTTTCGTCAGGCAAAGGAAAATTATGATCGGTATTGGCATGAGGCGATAGCAAAATAAGAAGAGAAAGAACCGTTGCTGTAAAAACCATCAACAGAAAAGCCGTAATTGACTTCAGCCATCCTGCTCCCGCCATCGCAGGAACCACAATCAAATAAAACAAAAAAAATGCTTTGAATAAAAAAAGCTTTTCAAATTCAGCTTTGGGAATATGCGTTACTTTCCAGATCACTCTTTTTCTGTTAAAGTAATCTTTAAAATCACGCACGAGCAGCCAGTTTAAAAGATAAAAAGAATAAAGGAATGGCAGATAAAGATGCTGATATTTGTGAACTTTTGAAAACGGGCCATAAGGGAAAATCCTTGCAAGCGGGCTTTGATCTATATCGCTGTCCCATCCCATCACGTTTGGATAATTATGATGAAGACGCGTATGCCTTATTTTCCAAGCGTAACTATTGGCGCCCAAAAAATCAAAAAAAAGAACATACAGATCATTGAGATGTTTATTGCTAAATAATACATGATGTACTGCATCATGTATGAGATTTATGAAAATAATTATCAGCATTAAACCCATTATAAAATAACATCCATAAAAAATTAAAGAATTCCCGGTATATAAGATGGCAAAAATGTAGGCAACAATATATATAAGTGGAAAAAGAATGGCTTTAATTAAAATTATTTTTTGCTTTTTTGCGTGCAGATCATTTACGATCTGGTTGACTCTTTCCCTAAGCCTGAGAAAAACCTGGCTATTGGTTTCTTTGGGGAAAACCGGTTTTAAAGCGATTGTAATTGTTTCTTTCATTGAGTTTGGGTTTAAAATCAATAAATATTATTCAGCTACATTGCTTATTTCAACTTTCCGTTTTGGCCTTTTCACGAACAAAATTACAAAGGGAATACAAATTAAAAACATCACCCCGATCCATAAAAAGACATCCATGTATGAGAGGATTGTCGCCTGCACATTTACCATCGCATCTAATAATTTTTCAGCGGTTTTTCCTGCAACATCCATGGGCATTCCTTTAGCCTGAAATCCATGAGTAAGCGCTTGCATCCTCTGTTGCAATATTGGATTAGAAACAGAAAACCCGGATAAAAGATCCACACGGTGAACCTGGTTATCCCTAATTAAATAGGTCGAAATTATGGCAACACCAAATGAGCCGCCCAATTGTCTTAACATACCAGATATCGCCGCTCCCTGACCTATTTGCAGGCCTTTTAATGTTGAAAGCGCTAGTGTGGTTATCGGAATGGAAAGGAGGCCTAACCCCGTTCCACGAATTACCAATATCCAGAAAAATGCATCGCTTCCTGTATTAGGTGTAAGCACATAATATGCCATTATGCTGTAAATAAAAAAGATTATCATTCCGGTAGAAATCAGGAATCGCATGGGGGTGCCTCGCTCCATTAATTTGCCTACCAGCGGCATCATCAGGGCTGTAAATACAGTACTGGGAATCATTAGCATTCCTGCCTGGAATGCCGTCCACCCCATAATGGTTTGCGTGTAAAGGGGAATAATAAACGTAGAGCCAAACAAACCAAATCCTAATACAAACGACAAGATACTTCCTATAGAAAGGTTTCTGTCTTTTAAAACCCTTAAATCAACAATTGGATGCTTATAAACCAACTGTCGCCAGATAAAAAAATAAAAAGAAAAAAAGCAAATGACAGACAGCGTGGTGATGAGATTGCTATTGAACCAATCTTCCTCCTGCCCTTTTTCAAGAATGAATTGCAAAGATCCAATTGAAATAATCAGCAGGAAAATCCCGATCCAATCAATGTCTTTTCCGGAAAGTTTTTCTGAATAGTGTGGGCTTTTTACAAATTGAAGCGTAAGCAAAGTAGCAATAACACCTATTGGCAAATTAATGTAAAATATATAAGGCCAGGAAAAATTATCAACGATATATCCTCCTAAAGGCGGCCCCAGAGTGGGCCCTACGATTACGCCCAACACATAAATGGTTTGCGCCATTGGTCTTTTTTCGATTGGATAACTTTCAGTAATGATCGTTTGAGCGGTCACCAGCAAAGCGCCCCCACCTATTCCCTGGATAAAACGAAATAATATGAGTTCATTAATGCTTGTGGCATTTCCGCACAAAAAAGAAGTAAATGTGAAGATCATTATGGACGTGGCAAAATAATTCCGCCGCCCAAATTGCTGGCTCAGCCAACTGGTCATAGGCATTACGATTACATTGGCAATTGCATAGGCGGTTATCACCCATGTGATTTCTGTAAGTGATGCTCCAAGGCTTCCCTGCATGGTGGGAAGTGCTATGTTCACTATGGTGGTATCAATGATCTGCAACAAGGCACAAACCACCGCCGTTATGGTGATTATTACCCGTTTTGACCCATAAACAACTAACGATTCTTCGACCATCGTCACTATTTTTATCAACCATTTAATTTTTTTTTAAAAGGACTTTTCCGGATCTATCTTTTAAAAAAAAATCAATTTGCTTTCACATTTTCTATCATTTGCTGTACCATATTTATTGATTGTTGTATTGAAATGATTTTTATGTTTTTAGTTACAATAGAAAATAATTCAGCCACCCAGGGCTCTATTGTTTTTCCTAATTTTTTCCCTTCATCCGTCAAAAAAATAAGTTTGCTTCTGCGGTCATCAGGATCTTCATACCTGTCAACCAGCCCGCGTTTGGTAAGATTATCTATGAGGCAGGTAAGACTCGCCTTGTCTTTCAAAGTATTATCGGCGAGATCCTGCTGCCTTAGCCCGTCGTTTTTCCATAAACAAGCCATGATCTGATGCATTTCATAAGTAAGATTGATATTATTTTCGCGGAATTTTTTTTGTAAAAATTGCCTCAACAGATCTCTTAGTTCAAATGTCAAATGTGCGAAATCCCTGGCGGCTTGCGGCTTTTGAGTTTTTTTTGGCATTGCTGTTTGTTTCTAATTAGCGGCTACTTAAAATTTTTAATGCCTGAATAACGCGACAAAGTTAAAGCATAGATAGTTAAATATACAACTATATTTTTCCAAAAAGATCCAAGCTTTGCCTAATTTTGTGTTCAGAAAAATATGTATGATGAAAACCCTCCTGGTTCCTATAGATTTCACCAGCTCCACTGCTAATACAATTGATTTCGCTGCTGAATGGGCAAAGAAATATTTGTACGAACGCATTATTTTATTGAGAACTTTTTATAGTTCTATGTATGAGAACATAATCATGTCTGCCGATTTTTCAACAATGAACTATGAATACCTTAATAAAAAAAGAAGAGAAGAAAAGGATCTGCTAAACAATCTTCGCAAAGAACTTAACAATAAAATAGAAGAAAGGATACATATACAGACTGCCATAACAGAATTGCCCCTGACCAGAAGTATTATTGAGGTGGTCAAAACTGAAAAACCTGAAATGATCTTGCTGGGAAGTGATCCCTCATTGGCAAATAATGAATCCTTTGTAGCGGGAAATGTAATAGCAATTGCCAGGCTGAGCCCTATAAGGGTGTTGATTGTTCCTTATGAATACCATTACAGGGAAATCTCGAAAGTGCTGGTGCCGGTTGACTTCAAAACCTTATATTCTCTTAATAAAATTGATCGCCTGCACAGCTCTCCGAGGTGGCAGGATGTGGAACTAATGGTACTGAATATAAATGCCGGCCAAAGCATTCCCGATTCTGATGAAAACTTTAAAGAATCCGAAACCAATCTACATGAATATCTTAAAAATTTCCATCACAAAATTTTTTATGAAAGCAATAAAAATGTGATCAATGGAATTTTAAGCTGGAATAAATTGAATGAAGTTCAATTGATGATTGCACTACCCGGCGTTCATAGTTTTTTATATTCACTAACCCACAAAAGTGTGTCTGAAGCGTTATACCGCAAATGCAGGGTGCCTGTGATGATCCTGAAATAAAATAGCAGTAAAGTCATAAAAAAATGGGTTCTTTATTTTGACATATCCCAAACCTTTACAGTTTTTATTTCAGATTTTCCGCCAGTTGAAAATGCGGAAATTCCATCGGCGTTTTCCGGAGGATAAATATTAGTGGTGAGCGCTTGTTCCCCGTTGTTCACAAAAACTTCAAGAGAAGATTTATCTAAAAGAATTTCAAATTTGATAATACCGTTATTGGCCGCCACATCCATCGTTTGAATTATTTTATCAGGATTTATTTTACCACCGGAATGAGACCGGTCTACAAAAACCTGGTGTTTGGAGGCATCATATCCAATTATGGTCTCGTGAATAATATTTCCGTTCTTATCTTTTCCTTCTGCAATTTTAAAGCCTGCATTGGTGCCAGACGGGATTTTCATCTTAGCTTCCAGCCAATAAGAATTTCCACGGATTACTTCTTTTTTAAAAATATTTTGATTCTTCCCTTCTACTTTTATATTTTCAGCATGTAGGACTTTTTTGGAAAGTTTGGAAAGATTATCCTTTATAACTTTTGCCGGATTCTGAACTAATCTTATCCCCTCTTTTGTTTCTCTCAATCCAATATCTCTTGGAATAGACATTTGTCCTCTCCATGGAAATGTCTCCTGCTGATCCTGTTGCACCATCCAGCCAATATATGTGTGTTGTTTCGCAGGTAAATTGTTCCACGGAATAGCGGCGTACAAAGCATCTCCATGATCAACCAGCAAAATTTTATCAGCAGGATTATCGTTAGTGAAAGTGGCGCCATCAAAATCTCCAACATAATATTCTTCCATCTCATTGCCATGCGTATCCTGAAAGGAATTTACCAAAACCCATTTTGTTTTTCCGGTATTTCCTTCCACAGGAAGTTTTATAAAAAAAGGGCATTCCCAAATTCCGTTTTCCAGGCCTGCATTTCCAAATTCACTTAAGAAATCCCACTTTTTCAAATCAGTCGATGAATAGAATTGCACTTTATTCTCATGCGGCAAGGCCACCACCATCAGCCATTTTTTTAATTGCTCATCCCATTGCACATTCGGATCCCTAAAATCTTTTTTGTACAGATCAATCACCGGGTTGTTTTTATAATTAGTAAAAGTCATTCCGCCATCATTGCTGTAGGCAACATACTGCGATTCCTTTTTGATATGCGGCTGATCGGCGGTGTAAATTGCTACCATGCAACCTGTATCACCTTTGCAAAACCCACTCGCATTGTTTTTATCCCAAACAGCCGAACCGGAAAACCGCCAAATCGTATCGTCTCCGTTGATCCCTTCACGCATAGCCAAACCATAATGTTTCCAATGGACAAGATCCGTGCTCGTGGCATGTCCCCAGCTCATGTGTCCCCACTTATTTTCATAAGGATTTTGTTGATTGTACAAATGATAGACTCCGTTCATGTACAATAAACCATTGGGATCATTTGTCCAGTTCTTTAACGGGGAAAAATGATAAACAGGCCTCCATTGCGGCGTTGGAATTTCATTTTGTGCAAACAGACAAGTTGATAAAATCAACGAGGCAGCGCCCATCAAAAATTTCTTCATTGAAAATTATTTGGTTAATTCATTTATTCTTAAAATTATCATCCGGTTATTTATTTTTCATCAGATCGGTTACTTCTTCTATTTTATAATCAGGACAAGCACCCGGTTTGGATGCAACCAAAGCCCCAAGCGCACTTGCAAAATCTAATGCTTCTTCCGGCGGAGCGCCGTCTATGAATTTTGAAATGATAGCTGCCAAAAATGAATCACCGCTGCCAACCGTATCAGCCACTTTCACAGAAAAGCCCGGATGATAAAAAAAATTTTCATTCATAAAAAGCATTGCGCCATCACCACCTTTTGTGACGATAACAGTTTCCAGTTTATACTTTTCTGACAGAAATTTTACCTTTTCTTCATCGGTTCCAAAATTATCATACCAACCTGCAACAAGATAAAGCTCTGACAAATTTAATTTAAGGATGTTTGTTCTTTGAAGCAGCGCTGTCAAGGTTTCCCTGGTATAATGAGGAGGCCTCAGGTTAATGTCAAGCACTTTGGTTTTTGCAAACTCAAGGCAGTGAAGCAACGAATTTCTTGTATTCTCATTTCGCGAAGCCAGGCTTCCAAAAACAAAATAATCTGCCTGGTAAATAATTTGTTCATCTATTTTATTACATTCAATAAAATCCCAGGCCACGGGCTGAACAATTTCATATTCCACCTCATGGTTTTCCTTTACCGTAGCAAAAACTTTTCCGGTTTCATGTTCACTATCAATTTGGAAAAAATCGGTTTCAATATTTTTTGATTCAAAGCTTTTTATTAATTCTTTTCCCAATTCATCCATCCCAACGCGGGAGATAACAGCAGGATGTTTACCCAGCTTTTGTAAATGATACGCTACATTTGCGGGTGCCCCACCTGGCAATTTTCCATCAGATAAAAAATCCCAAAGAGATTCGCCAAAACAGACAACAGGATAATTTGATTTTTTTGCCATTCTGATTTTTTAGTCATTAATGTAAGCAAAACTTCTTTACTAAAGGAATTAATTTTTCGTATAACCATTACTGTTATAAAAAAACCTCACAGCCGATTTTCTGTGAGGTTAAAAAATTTTTTTAAATTCTATTTAAGTTTGGATAACTGTTCTTCATAAAACTTCCTTGTTTCTATGACATCAGGAACACTATTGTACCAGTTAGACTCATGTTCAATTGAAAACATTCCATTAAAATGTTGACGCTTCAGTTCCTGGAAAATAGGAGCAAAATCTATTACCCCTTTTCCTACAACCGTATCGGCAGCATGTGTATCGTCAAACTTGACGATGTCTTTTAAATGAACGCCATACACATGACCGGCAAGTTTCTTTAGTGCATCCACCGGATTAATTCCATTGCGTGCCCAATGGCCAATGTCGGCGCAGGAACCAATATTTGGATGGCCCTGAATAGCTGCTAATACAGAATCAGGACTCCAGTAAACGTTAGGCTTCGGATGATCATGAATGGCTACTTTAATTCCGTACGATCCGGCCATGCTGTCTACCATATCCCATTGATTTTTCAGCGGCTCCGCTGTTATGTAGCTCAATCCGAATTCTTTGGCAAGATCAAAGGCTGCTTTCCATTCTTCGCGAGTACGTGGGACGATTACGCCCATCGCCACCATGCTAATTCCTTTTTGCTGCATCAATTCTTTAATTTTTGCTTTGCTGGCATCAGACATCCTTACTCCAAAACTGTCTTTTAATCCTGCCCCCAGCGGCTGCCCCCAGAAAGCCTCAATATATTTAATACCGCAACTGTCCACCTTATCGAGCGCCTGTTCAAATGTAAACATCCTGAACGTCCACATTTGCACCCCTAGTTTCCAGTTGGCCGTAACATTGGAAGTATCTGCCGTTGAATTCATGGAAGCCGAATCAGAGGAATTGGATTTTGAATCGGTTGAAGAATTACATCTTGTAAGTGCGATCAGGCACATCAAGCCAAGAAAAGCGAAAGCAATTTTTTTCATTTTATACGTTTTATTTTTGAAGAATGGCAATTTAACATTTTATTGATAATCAAAACACGAATCATTAAAATTTGTTGCTTTACTATACGAAACGTGGCACAATCCCCATGAATATATTTGGAAGTTTACTTTTTAGAAAAAATTTTCTAATCAACTGGTTTAAAAATATTCAATTCCGGTAAACAAACTCATCTTTATGATTACCATTTTTCCCGATCATGATTCAGTCAATTCACGGATTTGTTGTTGGATCAAAGCCGGATTGTGCTTATGTTTAAACAGAAACAGGAATAAAATTGCTACTACCAGGGCATACAGGGAAAATGAGATCCAGATGCCATGCCAATCCTTACTGTTGTCTGAATAGGTAAAAAATTTGTCGATCACGATACCACTGATAGAACTTCCCAATACAGCGCCCACCCCATTGGTCATCATCATAAAAAGCCCTTGCGCACTGGCTCTTATCTGTGGTTCGCATTGCGTTTCCACAAATAGAGAACCCGAAATATTGAAAAAATCGAAGGCCATTCCATACACAATACATGAAAGAATAATCATCCAAAGGCCATCACCGGGATTACCATAAGCAAACAAACCAAAGCGGATAAACCATGCAAGCATGCTGATCAGCATTACTTTTTTTATACCAAATCTTTTGAGAAAAAAAGGGATGGCTAAAATAAAAAGCGTTTCAGAAACCTGGGAAATACTCATTATAATTGCCGGATATTTTACCGCTATTAAATTTTTGTATTCCGGAATATTTGCAAAATCGTGAAGAAAGGTATCACCATATGCATTAGTCAGTTGCAACGCGGCCCCTAGCAACATGGCAAACAGAAAGAATACTGCCATTTTTCTATTTTTCAATAAACGGAAAGAATTTAATCCCAAAACGTCTATCAAAGATTTTTTTTCTACAGAACGCAGCATTGGCGGGCATTTTGGCAAAGTGAAAGCATACACCCCGAGAACAAGAGAAGCGATAGAAGCGATATAAAATTGTCCAGAAGTAGTTTCCAGATGCAGCAGGCTGACCACCCATAAAGCCACAATAAAACCAATAGTTCCCCAAACTCTTATGGGAGGATAATAGGTTACTACATCTTTATCTGCTTCTTTTAAAGCAGAATAAGCCACAGTAATAGCCAGCGAAATGGTGGGCATATAGAACATCATGTTTAAAAGCATCACCCAAAACAGGGTCAACGGATCGTTGATCATGGGTATGGTAAAAAGAATTATTGCACCACATAAATGGGAAACCCCATACAATTTTTCCGCGTTAATCCACTTGTCGGCAATGATTCCGGCGATGGAAGGCATAAACAAAGACGCGATACCCATTGTTGAAAAGATAGCGCCAAATTCTGTACCCGACCAGTGTTTGGTCTGGAACCAGTATGCGCCAATGGTAATGAGCCAGGAGCCCCAGATAAAGAATTGTAAAAAGTTCATTACTATAAGGCGAAACTTAATATGCTTCATCTGGAATTATTTTATGAAAATAGATTGAAATATTCAGGAGGCAAATAAAAACCAAATCTATCATTTTTAAAAATTGCAATAAATGAAATTAATTCTGAAAAAGAAGAGAATTAATAACCTGTGGCTTCATGTTTTCATTTCAACTTAAAATCCTACTTTGCATACTTAAAATTTTCAGCTATTTTCATCCACAATTCATTAAAAATTTTTCCCGAGTGTTGAAAAAAAATCTTTTAATAACCATTGGATTGTTGGCCTTCACTTTCAACAGCTTTTCACAAAAAAAGAAAAATACGCTTCCGTTTGTTCCTCAAAAACCCATCATCAGGTGCGCAACAGACCAAAGAGTTCAAATGCTCTTCAAGGCTTTTCCACAAAAGAAGATACGGGCTGAAAGACTTTCAAACCTGCCGCCGGATAAGAACCTGCGAGCTCCAAAGCGGATGCAAAGTATCGTGTATCTTCCGGTAGTATTTCACATTGTTCTTCCTAATCCATACCTGATAACAGACGAGGTGGTGCAGTCACAGATTGACGCCATGAACACAGATTTTGCAGGATTGAATCCGGACACGACCAATCTTCCTCCTGAATTTCTTGCTATAAGAGGCCATTCTTCTATCCGTTTTGTATTGGCAAAAAGAACGCCTTCGGGAAAAATAACAAATGGCATTGACCGTGTATTTGGCACGGCTACAGGAAATCCTGATAACATCGTAGACTCAATTAAAAGGACCTCTCTTGGCGGAGCAGACGCCTGGGATACCAAATCCTATATTAATATTTGGGTGGGCAATATTTCCGGTGCCAGTGGTGTGCTGGGATATACTCAAATTCCGGGCAGCGGCAATTCTATTGATGATGGCGTTTTTTGTAACATCCTTGGATTTGGAATTAGTTCGTGCAATGTTTCTGATTTTAACAAAGGACGGACGGTAGTTCATGAATTGGGACACTTCTTTGGCCTGAATCATATCTGGGGCGATGATGAAAACTCCTCCAACACCTGCAGTGGCGATGATTTCAGGCCATTGACCTCAGATGGTTCAACTTTTACTTTGCCTGCAAGTTTATACAATCCACCAGGTCAGGGGAATACAGCGAATGATATTCGCGACACTCCCAACCAAAGTATTGCCACTAATGGTTGCCCTTCGGGAAACAGGTCAGATTCCTGTACTTCATCCAGTCCCGGAATTTTGTATGAAGATTTTATGGATTATACTTCAGACGACTGCTACAACATGTTTACCAAAAAACAAGTGGAAAGAATGGAATATGTATTGAATACGTATCTCTCCGGGCTTATTACTTCCCAGGGTGGAACATTGCCTTCCAATCCGATAGCCAATGATGCCTCTCCCGTAGAATCCATTAATCCGGGAGGCTTTGAAACATCGGGATGCAATTCAATTTATTATCCTAATACCCAAAGCTGTCCGGGAAATTTTGTTCCTAAAGTATTGATTAAAAATAATGGCGCAAGCACTATCACTACTATTACCGTTGGCTATAAACTCAACAACGGTACACCAGTCACACAAACAATTGCCACAAACCTGGTAAGCGGGGCCACCAGGGAAGTTTCATTCCCTACCACCACAGTAGCAAGTGGGAATAATGTATTTAAATTTTTTACGGCAAATGTAAATGGGAATAATCCCGACCAGGTTCCTTCCAATGATACCTTGGCAGCAACACTTTCAGTTCCTAATCCTGTATCTCTGCCCGTTTCAGAAGGATTCGAGAATGCAACCTTCCCTCCACCTGGATGGTCTCTTATCAATCCGGGAAATGATGTGACCTGGCAAAGAACTACGCCTGGAAACAAGAGTAACCATTCTATATTTATCAATAATTACGAGAACAATTCTGTTGGTGGGATCGATGAAATTGAATTACCAAAAATCAACCTGGCCACCACCGATCCTGTAATAATCAGTTTTGACCTCGCTCATAAAAACTATCCTGATTCAGATTACAATGATAGCCTGCAGGTGTTGGTTTCTACGGATTGCGGCGCCTCATTCAAAGCCTATTTTAATAAGGCCGGTGCGGCGCTTTCAACAGCAGGCACTTCTAATACAGCTTATACCAGCCCTGCGCCTTCCGACTGGAAAAATCAAAAAATAGTAATTGACGGCGCATTGCTTTCTTCTGGTGGTATTATTGTCAAATTCAGGAATACCAGTGATTTTGGAAATAATACTTTTATTGACAATATTAATATCAAGCAGGAAACATCAAGGGATCTTACCGTTCTGGCGATCAATCCGCCATCTGCTACGGAATGTGCTGAGCCGGTTACACCTGTGGCAACGATAAAGAATGCCGGATTTTCTACAATTACCGGCTTTACTGTTTCCTACCAGGTTGGCAACGGATCCTTAAACCAGACAACAGTTACCGGAGTCTCATTGGCGCCTGACGCAACTATGAATGTACCATTGAGTGTATTCACCCCCGCAGGAGGCAACCAAACAATAACTGTATTTACATCGGCACCTGTTTCATCATCAGGCACCGGGGATGAATCGCCAATAAATGATACGCTCAGGAAATCTTTCTTTGTAACAGGAAAAGTTTCTCTCCCCATCTCGGAAGGATTTGAAAATTCAACTTTCCCGCCATCGGGCTGGTCGGTAGAGGATCCTGATGGAGATATTACCTGGCAAAGAAATTCCTCAGCAGCGAAAACCGGAACCGCTTCCCTTTTTATCAATAATTATAATGCAAGTTCCACCGGTACTACAGATAATTTTGTTTCATCCGTAATCACCGGTACCAGCGCCTTTGATTCAATATATGTTTCCTTTGATTATGCCTATTCAGCAGGAAACTCTGTTTCACAATCAGACACACTTGAATTAAGAGTTACTACAGATTGCGGACAAACGTTTACGACTGTATGGAAAAAATACGGAACTGATTTGCAAACTGTCACCGGGTATCAACCCAATTTTGTCCCGTCCAATACAGGATGGCAAAACGTAAAACTTAATTTGTTTAAAGATGTCGGCAGCAATAATTTCCAGCTTTACTTTGTTTTTAATGGAAATAAACAAAACAATCTATACATCGACAACATCAATCTATTTGGAATTTCCGTTCCAGCGAGGCTGAAACAGCAGGGATATTTAATTTATCCCAATCCGTTCCATCATCAATTTATTATCCGGAATTACGAAGTGCCGGTTACCTTACAATCTGCGCGCATTTATAATTCTGCAGGCCAACTGGTTTGGGCA
>JBIQMJ010000075.1:0-14754 GCA_044463445.1 Segetibacter koreensis | reverse complement strand
TAAAGAACTCCAGTTTGAGGAAACGATCAAAATGGTAACGATTCAGTCCGCTAAAGATCTGGAAGATGAACGATCCAAATTGTCTCAATTTGACAACCGGAAAAATGCGGACCTTCTGTTTCCTCTGCAGGTTTTCCCTACAACCATCGCTCATAATTTTTCGGAGCACGAAGTGAGGTCAATCATTAATAAAGAATTTGAAAAGAGCAATATAAAAAATCTCAATTTTGAATTTGCCGTTACCACCACTTCCATGATCGGCGATGATCTTCAATCCAAAAACTTTTACACTTCCTACAGCGACACTATCAATAATACTTCATTCATTTTTCCGTTGGCTCCTACCAGTACCAGTTTTGCTTCGGGCCTGGCCCCGCAGGAACTTTTGGTAGTGGTCGTTCCTCATATTAAAAACCTGGTTTGGAAACAAATGGTTTGGATGCTGATAGGTGCGGTCGTATTCACTTTCGTAATTTTTGCAGCATTTTTTATTACGATAAGAGCATTGCTCCGTCAGAAAAAATTAAGCGAAATAAAAACAGATTTTATCAATAATATGACTCATGAATTTAAAACGCCGATTGCCACCATTTCGTTGGCAGTAGATGCTTTAAAAAATGAGAAAGTGATCAATGATAAAACTAAAATGGAATATTTTTCAGGTATCATCAAGGATGAAAACAAACGAATGAATAAGCAGGTGGAAACCATATTGGAAGCGGCTTTGATGGATAAACAGGAAGTACGTTTACACCTTGTCCCCTTGCATGCGCATGATTTGATCCGTGCAGCAACCAAAAATATTGAACTACCTGTCAAAGAGAAGAATGGTATCCTTGAAACGGATTTTAAAGCTGCCAATGACCTGGTACTCGCTGACGACGTCCACTTTACCAATATTATCAACAACCTGCTTGACAATGCTGTAAAATATTCCAATGATAATCTGAAGATCAGGCTGACCACCTCCAATTTCAACCATCATTTGAGAATAAAAATAGAAGATAATGGCATTGGTATGAATAAAGAAACGCTGAACCGGGTTTTCGAAAAATTTTATCGGGCTCACACCGGCAACCTTCATAATATTAAAGGATTTGGCCTCGGCCTTAGCTATGTGAAATCCATTGTTGACGCTCATCACGGTAAAATAAAAGCGGAAAGTACTCCGGGAAAAGGAAGCTGTTTTACCCTCGATTTTTTTGTGGTTAAAAAGATGAGCTAGTCGCCAAACCAGATTTATAATATTTCTGCAGGAAAACTTTGTTTTCATTTCAATACCCCCTAAACAGAAATCTTTCTTAAAAGTTTATCCACTGTTTATCAACATCTAATCCACAATTATTTTTAAGAAAATCTTAATAATTCCTCCTCAAGCCTAATATCATACTGGCTTTCAACGCTGTGGATAAAAAAGATATTCTATATTTTGTTGGAAAAGTGGGAAAAAGTGTTATTTTGTGGAGGATATTGGATTTTTTCAACAAATACGGGATAAATGTCAGGCTTTATTGGTGAATACGAAGCTACGTTAGACGCAAAAGGTCGCTTTCTCCTTCCGGCAGGGTTCAAAAAACAATTACCGGAAAGTGGGGGAGAAATTTTTGTCGTAAACCGTGGCTTTGAAAAATGCCTCAGCCTGTATACCTCCGATAGCTGGCAACCCATATTTTCTGAATTAGGCAAGTTGAATGATTTTGACCCGAAAGTAAGGCAATTCAAGCGGTATTTTTTGAATGGCGCAACCCAGGTAAGCCCTGACAGCGCCGGAAGGCTTTTGATTCCCAAAAATCTTATGGAATATGCCGGCCTTGAAAAAGATATCGTCCTGGTATCTGCTATTGACAAATTAGAAATCTGGGACAAAACCAAATATCAGCAGTTCTTTGAAACTTTTTCACCGGAAGCATTTAGCGATCTGGCAAAAGAAGTAATGGCGGGGGATAAAACCATCAAATCATAATTTATGCAACAGGCATACCATGTGCCGGTTTTGTTGCATGAAGTGGTCATGGGCTTGCAAATCATTCCTTCAGGAATTTATGTGGATTGCACCTTTGGTGGTGGTGGCCACAGCAAAAAAATTCTTGAAAAATTAAATGAAAAGGGAAAATTAATTGTCTTTGACCAGGACGAAGATGCGAGAAAGAATGTTCCTGATGATGAAAGGATCATCTTTGTTCCTCACAATTTTCGCCATCTCCGCCGGTTTCTGCGCTTTTATAAAATTTCAAAAGTAAACGGCATCCTGGCTGATCTCGGTGTTTCAAGCCACCAGATCAACCAGGCTGAAAGAGGCTTTTCCACCCGGTTTGATGCGGCTTTGGATATGCGAATGAACCGTAAGGATACCATGACTGCTGCTGATGTGGTAAAAACCTATTCAGAAGAAAAACTTCATAAAATTCTGGAGCAATATGGTGAGGTTACGAATTCAAAGACGCTGGCTCAGAAAATTGTGGAGACAAGAAGATTGCAATCCATCCAAACGGTCAAAGAATTTAAAAATGCGGTCTATCCGGTGGTGAAAGGCAATCCTGATAAATATTTCGCACAGGTTTTTCAGGCGCTGCGCATTGAGGTAAATGATGAATTAAATGTGTTGAAAGAACTGCTGGTGCAATCCGTAGAATCTTTGGCAGAAGGCGGAAGGCTTGCGGTCATTACTTTTCATTCGTTGGAAGACAGATTGGTAAAAATTTTTTTTAAAAACGGGAATTTTGATACCGAGCAACCAAAAGATCTGTTTGGAAATCCCGTAAAAAGTGAATTGAAAGTGATTACCAAAAAACCCATTACTCCCTCAAAAGAAGAACTAAAAGCAAATCCACGGGCAAGAAGTTCCAAATTACGCATCGCCGAAAAGATATAAGTTTTTTTGAAAAATTGAAAATTAAATGAGTAACCCTTTATCAGTAAAAAATGATAAATGATAATAATATACATAAGGAAAAAAAGGGGAAATATTCTTCCGGAAACAGGCATTGGCTGGGGATGTCCAACCGGTGGATTGTAAAGAACATTCCTTTTTATTTTTTTATTGCTGCTCTTGCCATCATCTATATAGCCAATGGTCATTATGCAGACAAGACAATGAGAAATATAAATAATACGGAAAAAGATTTGAAAGAGATGGAATATGAATTTAAAACAGTGAAACAGGAAGTGATTTTCAGAAGCAAAGAAAGTGAATTGGCAAAAGCCGTAGAACCTTTAGGCCTCAAACCGCTAACAGTGCCGCCTTTGAGAATCATTGATACGTTGGAGGAGAAGTGATGTAAATGGTGGATTCTGAGTGAAGCAATAAATAATTAATATTCTTATTTAGCACGAATTGATTTTTAAAAATCATAACTCATAACGGTAAATCAAAATTGGATATTAAAAAAGACATATTGTGGCGCGTCCATCTTTGTTTTCTCTTCATGATATTGTTGGGAATGGTAGTGCTGGCCCGTGCAATTTACATACAAAGAGTACAGGGTAATTATTGGAAAAGTATGAGCAATAAACAACATTTAAAATACATGGATATTGACGCTGAAAGAGGAAGTATTTTCAGCGAAGATGGAAATATGCTCAGTACTTCCATTCCTGTGTTTGATATTTATATAGACTTTGCTGCTGACGGGCTCCGGGAAAGGGATGGAAAAAGATTTTTCAAAAACCTGGATTCATTAAGCCTTTCTCTTTCCAATCTTTTTAAAGACCGGAGCGCTTCTTCCTATAAGAAATTGTTACTCTTAAAATACAAAAAAAAGTTACGCTATTATAGCCTGAAAAAGAACATTTCTTTTGAAGAATACCAGTCTCTCAGAGATTTTCCTTTGGTCAGGGAAGGTAGGAACAAGAGTGGATTCATTGTGGAAGTAAAAGATAACAGGGTCAATCCCTATGTCTTGCTGGCCAATCGTACCATCGGGCTTTCACGCGGCGATACCAGCCTGAACGTGGGACTGGAAAGATCTTATGATAGCGTGCTGAAAGGCCAGACTGGCCAAAAACTAATGAGATACACCGCCGGCACTTATGTGCCTGTTGATGGCGCTGAGATTCAACCTAAAAATGGAAAGGATATAATTACTACTATCGATACGTACATCCAGGATGTGGCTGAAAACGCTTTGTTGAAAATGATGGATCAAAATAGTTCAACCCATGGCAGTTGCATCGTGATGGAAGTAAAAACCGGGAAAATTAAAGCGATTGCCAATCTTGGAAAGAGGCCTGACGGAACTTATTGGGAAGATTATAATTATGGATTTGGCATGCGCACAGAACCCGGTTCTGTTTTCAAACTGGCTACGCTGACTGCATTGCTCGAAGATAAATATGTAGATACAGGAACCATTGTTGATTGCGAAGGTGGACGAAAAAACTTTTATGGTTTAAATATAACTGATTCTCATTTGGGTACCGGGAAAATTACTGTAAAAGAAGCATTTGCCATTTCATCCAATGTGGCTTTTGCAAAACTTGCTGATGAATATTATCACAATCAGCCAACAAAATTTTACAACCATCTTCATCATTTAAGGCTTGACCGCAATTCAGAAATTGATATTGTAGGCGCCCCGCGCCCTTATATTAAAAAGCCAACCAGTAAATATTGGACCAAGACCACTATTCCTTTTATGGCTCATGGCTATGAAGAGCTGGAAACTCCGTTAAATCTATTGATGCTTTATAACGCGGTGGCCAACGATGGCAAAATGATGAAGCCTTATCTCGTCAATTCAATAAATGACATGAGCGGTGAAATCGAAACTTTTAAGCCACAGGTTTTGGTAGATAAAATTTGCAGCGATGAAACTTTAGGCAAATTAAAAGGTTGTTTAAGATCGGTAATAGAAGATAAGGATGGCACAGGCCATGCTTTGGGAAGTGATATTTATGAGATTGCCGGCAAAACAGGAACGGCTGTTTCTGCAATGGACAATCGCGGATATAATAAAGGGTCAAAAATTTACCAGTCCGCTTTTATGGGATATTTCCCTGCTGATAATCCTGTTTACAGTATTGGTGTGGTAATTCAAAATAGCAGCGAATCCAAACATGTGTATGGGGCATCTGTTTCAGGGCCTGTGTTCAAAGAGGTGGCTGACAGGTTGTACGCCAGTATGGTCGGCAAAAAATATTTTGATCCTTCTGAAGTTCCAGGCGACAATAATTTATATAAATTTTATGGAATGAAAAAGGATGTAAATAATATCCTTGAGCAATTTAATTATAATAAAACTGATTCTGCTTCCGGCAAATGGTCAATAGGCTTTTTACAGGATAACAGCGCAAAACTCATCAGTGATCCTATTCATGAATCACAGAAAACAATCCCGGATGTAAAGGGAATGGGGTTAAAAGATGCCGTGTATGTTTTAGAAAATATGGGACTGAAAGTATCTGCTGCAGGAAGGGGAAAAGTGATCTATCAATCTTTGACAGAAAACACAATATTTAATAAAGGCGAAACAATAAAACTTCAATTGAATTAATGGCTTCATTGCAGGAAATATTATACAAAGTAAACCTTGAAACAGTGATAGGTGATACTGCTGTTCAGATAGTAAGTCTGCATACCGATTCGCGCCAGGTGAAACCCGGAAGTTGTTTTATTGCTGTCAGAGGAACAGTTACAGATGGCCATGAATATATTCAGTCAGCGCTGGATAATGGAGCCACTGTAATTGTCTGTGAAAATATCCCAAGGATTCTGAAGGAAGAAATTCATTATGTGGTAGTTAAAAATGCCGCAGCCGCAGCCGCAATTATGGCCCATAATTTTTATGGACGTATTACGGAAAAAATTTCATTGGTAGGCGTAACAGGTACGAATGGAAAAACTACTGTGGCTACTTTGTTGTTTAAATTATTTACTTCCCTTGGAAATAAATGTGGTTTGATCAGCACCGTGCAAAACCAGATAGCAGATAAAGTTCTGCCAGCTACGCATACTACTCCGGATCCGATAAGCCTTAATTTTTTATTAGGCCAAATGTATACTTCAGGGTGTACCCATGTGTTTATGGAAGTGAGTTCTCATGCGATTCATCAGCGCAGGATCGAAGGGCTGCAATTTGCCGGTGGCATTTTTACAAATATTACCCATGATCATTTGGATTATCATAAAACTTTTGATGAATACATCAAAGTAAAAAAATCCTTTTTTGATTCTTTACTATCATCGGCTTTTGCGCTCAGCAATGCGGATGATAAGCGTGGAAGTGTAATGCTTCAAAATACGCATGCCAAAAAATATTTGTACAGCTTAAAAACATTGGCAGATTTTAAAGGAAGAATAATTGAAGATTCATTGCTGGGCCTGGAACTTATGATTGATGACGTAGAAGTGCATTTCAGATTGATAGGCACTTTCAATGCCTATAATTTACTGGCAGTTTATGGAGCGGCTGTTTGCATGGGAGAAAATAAATCCCGGGTACTTCAAATTCTGAGCAATACTACCGGGGCCGAAGGAAGATTTGATTACATCGTTTCTCCCAATGAAAAAATTGTTGGAATTGTGGATTATGCACACACGCCGGATGCCCTGCTGAATGTACTGGCTACTATAAAAAATCTAAGGAAGGAAGAAGAAAATATAATTACCGTAGTAGGTTGCGGAGGCAACCGCGATCGCACCAAAAGGCCGGAGATGGCCGCCGTGGCTTGTGAATACAGCAATAAGATAATTCTAACTTCCGACAATCCAAGAAATGAAGAGCCGGAAGAGATCATAAAAGAAATGGAAAAAGGTATTCCCGTGACGGCAAGAAAAAAATGCCTGTCAATTGTTGACAGGAAAGAAGCAATAAAAACCGCAGTTTCTTTTGCACAAAAAAAGGATATCATTTTGGTGGCTGGAAAAGGGCATGAAAAATACCAGGAGACAAAAGGAGTAAAAGTGCATTTTGACGATAAAGAAGTTTTGGCTGAAATGTTTCATTTACTGGAAAAATAAAATCAGAAAAAGATAAATAATGCTATATCACCTGTTTGAATGGTTTGCACAAAATGGAATAAAATTTCCCGGCAGCGGGCTGGTCCATTTTATCACCTTCCGGGTGTTGGTGGCGGTGTTGTTGTCTCTTATCATCACAATGATCTATGGCAAAAAGCTGATCAGGATCTTAAGGAAAAATCAAATTGGTGAATCCGTAAGAGAACTTGGGCTGGCAGGCGAAAAAATGAAAAGCGGGACTCCTACTATGGGAGGAATTATCATTTTGCTGGCAATCCTGGTTCCGACTTTATTGTTGGCTAATCTTGAAAAAGTATATGTAAGACTGATGCTGCTCTGTACAGTTTGGCTGGGAGTGATAGGCTTTGTGGATGATTATTTAAAAATACGCGCCCGTAAAATTTCCCGGGAAAAAGGAATTAAATATAAAAAAACAAATGCAGATGGCCTGGCCGGGAAATTTAAGATTTTCGGACAAGTGATTCTTGGGGTGATTATCGGAGCTACGTTGTATTTCAATCCGGGCGTTGTGGTCAAGCGTGAGATACTCGGAACCAGTCCCAGCACTTTTGTTCCTCAGCGTGGCGAACATAAGGTGGGAGAAGATACGCTGATATCCAACGGACAAATGCATCGGTTTGTTACCGTAAAAACACCTATCACTACCATTCCATTTGTAAAAACACATGAATTTAATTACGCCCGGCTATTGCCAGCCAGCCTTGAAGATTATACTTACATTCTTTACATCCTGATCGTAATTTTTATTGTTACGGCTGTTTCAAATGGGGCAAATATTACAGATGGTTTGGATGGATTGGCAACAGGCGTGAGCGCCATCATTGGTTTGGGTTTGGGTGTATTTGTTTTTGTAAGCGGTGATGTGCGCATTGCCGAATATCTGAACATCATGTACATTCCTAACCTAAGTGAATTGTCCATTTTTATTGCAGCATTTGTAGGCGCCTGTGTTGGATTTTTATGGTACAATGCCTATCCAGCACAAGTATTTATGGGCGATACGGGCAGCCTTGCTTTGGGAGGCATCATCGCTTCATTAGCCATTATTGTAAGGAAAGAATTATTGATCCCGATTTTTTGTTTTGTCTTTTTAATAGAAAATCTAAGCGTGATGATCCAGGTTACCTATTTTAAATATACCAAAAGAAAATATGGAGAAGGAAGGCGTGTTTTTTTAATGAGCCCTTTGCATCACCATTATCAAAAGTTGGGATACCATGAAAGTAAAATTGCTGTTCGGTTTTGGGTAGTAACGATTCTTACAATGGTACTTGCAGTGGTAACATTAAAACTCAGATAGAATAAGAGAAGATAATAAATGGATTTGAATTAAACAGTTAAGAAAAAAGGAACCGACAAGAATATGAAGTATTTGTCTTTATGAAAACAATTTTTTTTTGAATTAGAAAAGTTTATACCATTCCAATTCCTGTGATATACTTTTCTGACCCGTTAAATTCATGCCGTTGAAAAACCATTTTTTTTAATTGTTATAAAACCAATTAAAAAACCGGAATGAATAGAATAGTAATACTTGGAGCAGGCGAAAGCGGCGTTGGCGCTGCCTTGCTTGCAAAAAAAGAAGGATGGGAGGTTTTTGTCAGTGATGCCGGGGCTATAAAACCAGCCTACAAAAATGAATTGGCATTGGCTGCTGTTGATTTTGAAGAAGGAAAGCATTCAAAAGAAAAAGTATTGAATGCTTCCCTCATCATCAAAAGCCCGGGCATACCTGAGAAAAATGAAATCGTAAAAGAGATCAGGAAGGCAGGAATAGAGCTGATCAGTGAGATTGAATTTGCTTACCGTTACAAAGGGATAAGTAAAGTGGTAGGAATAACCGGAAGTAATGGCAAAACCACTACCACAGCGATGATTTATCATATCTGTAAAAATGGCGGAGCAGATTGCGCACTGGTAGGAAACATAGGCTTTTCATTTGCAAGGCAGGTGGCTGAAGATCCTAAAGAAATATATGTCGTAGAAATCAGTTCTTTTCAATTGGATGATATAAGAACTTTTCGGCCAGATGTTGCAGTATTGACGAACATAACTGAAGACCATTTGGACCGTTACGAATATAGGTTTGAAAATTATATCAATAGCAAATTCAGGATTATAGAAAATCAAACTGAAAATGATTTTTTTATTTATAATGATGATGATGATATAACGAAGAAATATTTAAACAAATTTTTAAACAATACTAACCCATTACCCATAAGTATGAACCACGAATTACCCGAAGGAGCATATATCGTAAATGAAGAAATGCACCTGAAATGGAAGAATGAAGAAATGGAAATGAATGTAGAAGATTTTGCAGTAAAAGGAAAACATAACCAATACAACACAATGGCAGCAGGCATTTCCTCAGCAGTGATGGGCATCCGGAAAGAAAAAATAAGAGACGCCATTCAAACTTTTGAAGCGCTTGAACACAGAATGTTTAGCGTAGCTAACGTAAGGGGTGTAGAATTTATTAACGACAGCAAAGCCACCAATGTAAACAGTACCTGGTATGCGCTGGAATCAATGACGAAACCTGTGATTCTTATTTTGGGGGGTGTAGACAAAGGGAATGATTATTCACTCATCAAAGATCTGATAAAAGAAAAGGTAAAAGCCATAGTTTGCCTTGGTGTGGATAATACTAAAATTCACGAGGCACTGGGAAAGGAGGTACAATTAATGGTCAACACTTCAAGCGCTAAAGATGCGGTTCAGGCAGCATTTCATTTTGCTGACAAGGGTGATGTGGTTTTGCTTTCACCCGCCTGTGCCAGTTTTGATTTATTTAAAAATTTTGAAGACAGGGGCAATCAATTTATTGAAGCAGTAAAAGACCTGTAATAATTAAACCAACAGAGACAGTAAATTTAAATGAGCGAAACCAAACAAATAGCATCCAACACAATATCTTCTTCGCAGGGAGTAGGCAATCTTTTGAATCGTACCAAAGGAGATAAAGTAATTTGGGCTATTGTGATTTTACTGACTATGGTTAGTATCCTGGTGGTTTATAGCAGCATTGGTTCGCTTGCTTACCGGATGAATAAATCAACAGAAAGTTATTTATTCAGGCAGATAGGATATATCTGCCTGGGAGTGTTGATCATCTATTTTGCCCATAGGGTAAATTATACGATTTATTCGCGCGTATCATCCATTCTATTTGTTATTTCAGTTCCTCTGCTGCTTTATACCTTGATGTACGGAAGCCATATTAATGACGCGAGCCGCTGGATCAGGCTGCCAGTTATCAACCTGACTTTCCAGACTTCAGATCTGGCTAAACTGGCTTTATTCATGTATATGAGCAGGCTTTTAAGCAGGCACCAAAATGTAATTAAGGATTTTAAAAAGGGATTTCTTCCGCTGATCATTCCTGTTGCAATTATTTGCGTACTGATTGCTCCGGCAAATCTTTCTACTGCTTTATTGATCGGTGGAATCGCTTTGCTTCTAATGTTTATCGGCAGGGTAAATTTAAAACACATTATGCTGGTGGTTGGTGTTGCCTGCATCCCCATCGTATTCCTGGTTACTGTCGCTTCTCATTATTATAACAAAGAAGATCATGTCACCAAAGATTTGCCAGCGGTTTTGTCTTTTGGAAGAGTACCAACCTGGATCAAACGAGTGCAGGATTTTATGTATGCTGATAAAGAGGATGCTTCTTACCAGATTCAACAGGCAAAAATTGCCATTGCCACAGGAGGTATTTTTGGTAAAGGTCCCGGCAAAAGTGAAGAAAGAAATTTTTTACCTCATCCTTACAGCGATTTTATTTATGCCATAATTATTGAAGAATACGGACTGGTAGGAGGCACAGTTATTTTACTGATCTATCTTCTGTTTTTATTCCGAAGTATCAAGCTGTTTCACCGTTGTCCTTACGCTTTCGGTGCATTCCTCGCGGTGGCGTTAAGTTTTACGCTGGTCATACAGGCATTGGTAAATATGGCGGTGAATGTAAATTTATTCCCGACCACCGGAGTTACTTTGCCTCTTGTCAGCATGGGTGGTAGCAGCTTATTATTTACCTGTTTTTCCATAGGAATCATTCTAAGTGTAGCAAGAAATGTGGAACAGGCAGAAGGAAAAAATCTTGCATTGACCACACAGCAAACAGAAGAAGAACCGGAGGAAGAAGAATAGATAAAAATAAAAATGTTTCAGATTTGTTGGTTTACTGTTGAAACAAATAAAATGAAAAGAAAATAATGGCAGGCAAAAAAATAATCATTGCGGGAGGCGGCACGGGCGGCCACATTTTTCCGGCTTTGGCCATTGCCAATGCATTGAAAGAAATGGATCCTGCAATTGAAATTTTATTTGTTGGAGCAAAAGGAAAAATGGAGATGGATAAGATTCCTGATGCAGGATACAAAATTGTAGGGCTGGATATTGCGGGATATAACAGAAGTTCTTTGATAAAAAATATTTCACTGCCACTAAAACTGGTTACTAGTTTTTTGCAGGTAAGGAAAATTTTGAAAACGTTTAAGCCTGATGCAGTGGTGGGTGTCGGAGGCTATTCAAGCTTCCCGGTTTTAAGGTCAGCGCAAAACATGAAAATACCCACATTTATCCATGAAAGCAATTCATTGCCGGGCAAAAGCAATATTATGTTGGGCAGAAGAGCGACAGGGATTTTTGTTCCCGACGAAGGAATGGAGAAATATTTTCCGGCTCAAAAAATAAAGATAACGGGCAACCCTATACGAAAAGTTTTGTTGAATAAAATTTCAAACGAAGAAGCGCTGAAGTTCTTTGGATTACAGGCAGAAATAAAAACCATTTTAGTAATGGGTGGAAGCCTCGGTGCCAAAAGTATTAATGAAACAATTGAACAAAACATCGATCTTTTTAAAAAAAATAAACTTCAGCTTATCTGGCAAACGGGGAAAAGTTTTGCGCCACAGGCAGCAAAAGCTGAAGAGGAAAGAACCAACATCTGGTCGAATGCTTTTATTGATAAAATGGAAAATGCCTATGCAGCAGCAGATGTGGTGATCTCAAGATCGGGAGCAATGGCGGTTGCAGAATTATGTGTGGTGGCAAAGCCGGCCATTTTTGTGCCTTATCCGTTTGCTGCCGAAGACCACCAGACGATTAATGCATCAGTTTTGGTAAATAAAAAAGCGGCTTTGATGGTGCCGGATTCAAAAGTAAAATCTGACTTATTTCCTTGTTTACTGGAATTAGTCAATAATGAAAAGCAAATGGAAGAATTAAAAACAAATATTTCAAAATTGGGCAATACTAATGCGGATACAATTATTGCCACAGAAATTTTAAATACAATAAATAAGAATTAAAGAATTGATCTTTTAAAAGAAAATGAAAGATTTTAAAAACATATCGAGGGTTTATTTTTTAGGAATAGGAGGCATTGGTATGAGTGCGCTTGCAAGATATTTTTTAAGTAAAAAAATTACTGTAAGTGGTTACGACAAAGCATCAACCGCACTTACCCAACAAATGGAACTTGAAGGGGTGAATATTCATTATGAAGATAATGTGTATTTGCTGGATAAAAAAGCTAACCTGGTAGTTTATACGCCTGCAATTCCGAAGGATCAAAAGGAATTTAATTTTTATAAAAATAATGGTTATGATCTCGTAAAAAGAAGTGATGTGTTACAGGAAATAACACGCTCATCTTTTAATATTTGTATTGCAGGTACGCATGGAAAAACTACCATCAGTTCAATGACTGCTCATATCCTGCGCCATAGCGGTTTTGGTTGTAATGCTTTCCTGGGCGGTATTTCAGTTAATTACCACACTAATTTCTGGAGCAGTGAGAATAATGTCTGCGTAGTGGAAGCGGATGAATATGACAGAAGTTTTTTAAAGCTTTCACCTGATATAGCAGTTATTTCGGCGATGGATGCCGACCATCTTGACATTTACGGGACTAAGGAAAATATGGAAGATGCATTTGTTGAATTTGCTAACCAGCTTAAACCCGGCGGTGCATTATTCACAAAATATGGCTTGCCTGAAAAGAATTTTTCTGCGTCTAACCATCAACGTTATAGTCTTCAGAATGATATGGCCGACATTTACGGAGCAAACATTACAATGCGCGATGGTGGATATGTATTTGATGTAAAATCCAGAAAATGGGAATTGAACGAGGTGAAGTTAAACATGGGCGGAATGCACAATGTAGAGAATGCAGTTGTGGCTGTCGCCATAGCAATCCAACTTGGGATCAGCCCGATAAAAATAAAAAATGCAATCGGAACCTTCAAAGGAGTTAAGAGAAGGTTTGAATATATTATTCCTGTGAGTGAAGCCTCGAAGTTGGCGAATAACGTGGTATATATCGATGATTACGCGCACCATCCTGAAGAATTGGGCGCATTGATCAAAAGCGTGAAAAGTTTATTCAGCTTTAAAAAATGCACGGTCGTTTTTCAGCCTCATCTTTTTTCACGCACAAAAGATTTGGCAAAAGAATTTGCTGAAAGCCTTGACATGGCTGACAGAATTTTGCTTCTTCCTGTTTATCCTGCAAGAGAATTGCCCATAGAAGGAGTTTCGAGCAAAATGATCTTAGATCAAATGGAAAATAAAAATGGAGCGGTAGTTTCAAAAGAAGAACTTCTTAATTACCTGCAGGATGATTATTTAAAACTGGTAAAGGAAAGTTCTTTTGGCGAAGTCTTAATTACAGCAGGCGCGGGAGATATTGATAAGCTGGTGGAGCCGATTAAAAAAATAATATTGAATAGCTAAAAATAAATGGCAGCAGATAAAAAATACAAGCTCAAAAAAATACTTACTGTTTCAGTGTGGATCATACTGGCATCAGGAGTGGTTGTGTTGTTGGTAGCTGCCATGAGCAAAAAAAATACGGAAAGGATTCGCGGAGTTGAGATAAAAATTTCTGGAATTCAAAACAATTATTTTATTGATAAAAATGAAGTGTTGAAGATATTGGAAAAGGTGAATGGAAAAAAACTGGACCGGGCCTCTTTTAGATCGCTCAACCTCACCGCAATGGAAAAACAGTTACAACAAAATGATTGGATCAGAAAAGCAGAATTATTTTTTGATAATAATAAAGTATTGCAGGTGAAGGTCACAGAGCGTGAGCCTATAGCTCGAATTTTTACCGTTTCAGGGGCATCGTTTTATATTGATAGTTCTTTAGATAAGCTGCCACTGAGTGATAAATATTCTGCACGCCTTCCGGTATTTACAGGTTTTCCAACGGAGGTAAGGGTTTTAAAAAAGAAGGACAGCGTACTTCTGAACAATATCAAAATTTTGAGTGAATATATTAACACTCATCCTTTTTGGATGGCACAAATAGACCAGCTTGATATTACTCCCGATGGAGGTTTTGAACTGATCCCCAAATTGGGGAGCCAGTTGATTCGATTTGGCAATGCAGATAATTACGAGCAGAAATTCAACAAGCTTCTTGCTTTTTATAAAAAAGTGGAAACCAATGTGGGATGGAATAAATATTCAGTGTTGGATATCCGGTATAAAAACCAGGTAGTTGGTGTGGTAAGGGATGCTGCGGAAATTCAATCAGATTCCTTGAAAGCAGTAGAGATAATGAAGGAGATCGTTTCAGAGGCCGAAAAAAATACCAACGATTCAACCAAAATACAATTGCCGCAACCAGAAGAAAGCAATGAAAAAGTGAATGAATCACCGGTTTCGGATAAACCGTCTGCTGAAATTAAAACAGAAGAAAAGAAACCAGGAGAGAAAATTGCAATTGAAAAGAAAATAAATAACAGGCC
>JBIQMJ010000074.1:0-14770 GCA_044463445.1 Segetibacter koreensis | reverse complement strand
GCTTTTTTCTTTTGACTTAACAGGTCAATGCGCTTCATCCGGCTTAATTTGATGAACCCACTATCTTCTAAAATTCTTTTAAATTGCCCGGCAGAATCTTCAAAATCCTGCATCATCTCTGTCCTTAATGTTTGCTCGGGTACAATTGACCTTCTCAAAAGATTGGACATCAGGGAAGTGGCTGGCTTTCTGCCTGTCGGTTTCCTGGTCAGAAAAATAAAGCATTCGTGTTGCAGGTAAGGACGCTCATTAAAAAATCTTTCACTGCTACGTGATAAGAAAGATGTATCGTGTTTTAAAAACTCAGGTTGATATTTTGAGGCTATAAACCAATCCTGCTTATGAAAAACGCTGTGAGCGGGTAATACTTTTATGGCTTTAATCCATGCCTGGTGAAAAGCTTCATAATCTTTGTCAGACAGGGTAAACAATTCAGGAAGCTCAGCCCTGAATGCAATCGTAATATCTCCCTGCCTGGATAAAATGGAATCATGCTCCACTCCTATTATCGGTAAAATATCTTCTAATTTCCTTTCCATTTTTATTTTCCATTTTTTTTCTGATCCTTTTTAAGAAAATTATTCCTTGTTCCGGATTTAATCACCCTGGGGATACCCCTGGCAGCAATTTTTTTCATCATTCCGTACTCTCCATAATCATGACTTAGTTTGTATACATAAATAAACAACAGCGTGCCCAAAATCAATATCAAACCTAGACACAGAAAACTATTAACCCCACAGATATAGAGTATAGCAAACAAGATCAAAAGCGCTAACAATCCTCCACCTAAATACCAGATGTATTGTGCCTTGAGGCCCTTAAACTCGATTGGCTTGTTTATGCTTTTATTGATTTTATATACACTGCTCATCAGATCATTTTTATATTTTCATCCTTCTTTCCTTTATAAACACATTTTCATTCCGGGGTAATAAAGATTTTACAGAATTAAATTTTCCGGATTCCATCTGAATTACCGGGGCTTCCTTTAGCTGCTTCAAGTCATTATTACCCTCCTGTTGTCTCATTTGATTTGCCTGAATCTTTAATGATATTTCTCTTTCCAGCCGCGCCAGATCTCTTTTCAGCAATTGTAATTCTTCCGCTTTTTCAAACGGCCTGGTAATCATTTGCTGAAGGGCCGGAATATTATATTCTATCTCCTGCAGGTTCTTTTTATACTTTTCATTCAAGGCTCCTGCGCGATCAATAGCATTAAGAAAATATCTGGCTGCCAGCTTCGGATTGTCTATATTAATATTGCCCTGATTCCATACATATTTAATTCCGCTTTGTTGGTTCTCAGCATAGAACGTATTTTTATAATGGTATCCAAATATGCCCTTTTCATCGTAAGCTTCTCTTTCTCTTTTAATAAACAATCCAAACCCGTACAGGCTTCCTATTTCTTTTATATTATCCTCGCCCAGACCAGGTTCCCATGATTTATATAACTCAATAAGGTGCCTCCCAAGCGTATCTGCATCAGCAGTTTCCAGTCCGTATAACCTTACAGGATTTGCTTTTGTCCCTTCCTTTGTGAATTCTAACTTGCTATTGAGCTTTGCCTCATCTATACTTAGTTTCCTGATTGTCCGGATAGTACTCTCTTTATCCCTGAAAAGATTCTCCAATTGTAGTTTTGACCGGAATATTTCTTTCAAATGGGCAGCCCTCAAACTTTCTAATACAGCAATCTTCTTTTCTGTTTTGGATTTTTCCAGCAGCGAAGTATCCCCGGAAAGTATAGCGATGTATTCAGAAAAATTCATCCCGCTTTTTTCATCAACAGCACCTTCATCAATGGTTCTTACATTCAACTCGCAATTCTTCATTTGACTGATAAAAGTTTGCTTGTTTTTTAGGAGATTGAATTTGTAATTATCCAGAGATTGCTCAACGGCATAAACAAATGTTTTCACCTTATTGCCAAATCCTTCCTTCGCTAATACATTTCCCTGTCTTGCTCCACGGCCATTTCTTTGCTCCAGCTCCGACGGCTTCCATGGAATATCCAGGTGATGAATCGCAATTACATTTCTTTGAACATTTAGTCCTGTACCAGCTTTATCTGTACTTCCTACCAAAATCCGGATGTCACCCTGATTCATCCTTCTAAATAGCTCAGGTTTTTTATTCTGTGTCCAATCATGAATGAACGTAATCTGCTCGGAAGGAATATTAAAATCAGTAACCAGTTTTTCCTTCAAAGCATTATAAATATTAAATGCATTGGGCTTTGGTGTTCCAATATCACTAAACACAAGTTGAGTTCCTTTCTGCTCCTCACTTATCTTATATAATTCTGCGATCTTTCTTGCACATACATTAACCTTGTTGTTGGGATGGTCAGAATAAATAAATGGATTGATCAGGCGCATGTCAGCAGCCATCTTCTTTGCATAATTGGTAGCAATGAGCATCCTTCCCCGGTCCTCTTCTTTGCTCAAAGGCGGCCTCCCGATTAAAAGTCCATTACCTGTTTTTGCAAACTCCATAAGATTCTTTGTGAACTCTTTCTGTTCAGGTGTAGGAGCAATATTGACCAGCTCCTCATCTAATTCAGGCTTATCAAGATGAATGTGTTGGGCTGTTTTGTAATCAGTAATTTCATTATAAAATAATGCAAGCTCAGGAACTTTAATAAAATGCCTGAACCGCTCCCTGGACATAATTTCATTGGTGACAGAAAATTCAAAATCAACCGTTTTTCTTGCAAACACAGAAGCCCATGCATCGAAATTTTCTATGTGCTGCCTCGCCATCTCTCGCGGACGCAGATATTTAAACAATAAGTACATTTCAGTAAGGCTGTTTGAAATGGGAGTACCTGATAAAAAGGTTACACATAAATCACAATCAAATTTTTCCTGCAAGGTTCTCACAGCAAATAACATGTTTAATGCCTTCTGACTTCCCTCCATATTCCCCAATCCTGCCACGCGGTCATGCCTTGTGGTAAAGGTTAGATTTTTAAACTTGTGCGACTCATCAACAAATAAATGGTCGATACCTAAATCTTTAAAGTTGATTCCTGAGTCTTTCTTCTCTTCAATATCCTTCAATAAACCATTTAGCTTTACACCCAGGTTGTTTTTTCTGATTTCAAGGCCCCGCAACATCCTTTTTGAAATATCACCCCCAATGTTCTTTATCGTAAAAAGATCTTTTTCCAGATTCTCTAATTCTGCTTCAAATATTTGTTTTTGTATTTGCGGTGATTGCGGGATTTTCCCAAACTGATCATGAGTTAGAATGATACAATCCCAATTATTATTTTTAATCTGATGAAACAATCTTAATCTCTTCGCCGGAGTAAAATCATTTTCACCCGGAGCAAGGATCCTGGCTGATGGATAGGCTTTACGATAAGTTTCTGCTATCTGGTTAACATTGGATTTTAATGCCAGGATCGTTGGTTTTTCTACGATTCCCAATCGCTTCATTTCATGGGAAGCAACAACCATCGTTAAAGTTTTTCCCAGCCCTACTTCATGGTCAATTAAAGCACCCCGATTTTGAATAATTCTCCACACAGAATTTTTTTGCGAGCTATATAAATCCACGATTCCTAATCCTTTTTTATCCAACCCTGGAAACTGCAAATGACTTCCATCATACTGCCGCAATACATAACAGTTAAATGTATCATTGTATAAATTTTCCAAATCCTTTTTATCCGGTTCCGGCAATTCTTTTAGCCACTCATTGAACCGGCTTCTGATAGTTTCAATTTTTTGATGAGCCATCTGAATAGCATCATTATCAGGAACCCTGATCTTCTTACCACCAGCCTCAATTTCATAAGTGTAGAAAGGGGAAGTATTCCCCAATGCATGCTCTAAAAGTGTGTGTCCATACGTGGTTCGGCCTGTTTTTGTAATGACCGCAAACTCCCTGTTAGTCTTAACATTGCTATTTTGAGTTTTTACCTTAAACGTATCTAATGCTCTGAAATAATTTACCTTAGTATCCGTCTCAAACAAGCTGGTTGCAAAGTCATTATAATATTTCTGAGGGATCCACCTTTCTCCTAAATTAAAATCCAATAATTCAAAAGGTATCTTTTCCGGTTGTACTTTTTTCAATGCATCAATACTCCGTTGAAGTTGTACATTAGTTCCATTTTCATCAGCTTTCTTTAAAGCCTTGGATAATTTGGAAACCACATCTCCACTTAAATATTGATCCGACGTTTCCCATTTGCCATTGACAGCATTTAAGTAAATATGTTCACCAAGAAATTGAATTACCTCCGGTTCGGTCTTGCCTGTAGCCCCGCTGATAAATTCAATATCGACCATTCCTTTATCATTAAGGCTTCTGGCCATTGCTTCCAGCGGATCATCAGTTAAAAATATTTTCGGTTTTCCAAAATCTGTTTTGTTGAAAATATCTGACTTCAAATACTGACTGCCTTCCTTCCTTTCAAGAGATGCCAATACCAAAAAACCAAATGGCGCATCCTTTAATATTTTGTGTCGATTATCTCTGGAATTTAAAACGCCATAATTTTTAATGAATTCATTATAGTGAACATTCAGTTCGTCAATAATCTTTCCCTTATCATCTGTTGTATCACATTCAATTTCTGCTAACTGCAGGTACTTATCCCTAACCAAAATATATTCATTGTAAAACTCAATATCATTTTTATTATAAATTCCCTCAATGAATACAGATTTACCAGCGCCATCTTTATTAAAAGAAACAAAACCAATTTTTCCATCCTGTACCACCAGTGTTCCGTCCTTATACAGGGGATTTAAGTCTTCAATTTCATTTAGATCTCTTTTACCCGCAATGGAAATATGATAGCCGGATTCACCTTCATTATAAAACTGTTGATCATAATCTTCTAATTGAAGAGAAAGATTTTTAAGTTGATCTTGTAACTCAAATGAATTCACCCAGTTAGTACCCAACTGAATCTCAGCCACATTTGAATGAATTTTATAAATGTACCTGTTACTCCTTATGTCTTTGGCCGTAAGTATGACAAAGGACTCACGGCCAGGATCTTCCTTGGATTTTACAATATTAATAATGCGTGCTGAGGATCTTTTTATCCTGCCCTCATCTGACTTATTGATATATCGGGTGGCCCGGTTACTTTCAATCGCAGGAGCCATATCAAATAAGCCTAGCTGTATAGTGGTATCTCTATAATTATTTTCAGGAACCGGCAAAGGAGTTAAATGCTTCCCTGTTTCCACAATTTTTGCCTGGTATCCTTTTTCAAATTCTTCTTTGTTAAAAAACTTTTTCAACCCCTGCATTATCGTATCCCTTAGCTTTTCGGCAATGTCACTAATTTCACCATGTTGCCAAACGACCTCATGCACTTTGCCATATTGATTGGTGCCCGCTTTTACTTCATCGCCGATTTTTATTTCAGGATGACTAATGATGTATTGATTAACAGTATAAAATCCAAACTCATTTTTTAATTCACTGGTTTTAATTAATAACTCTTCACTTTTAGACAATCCTGCTTTACAGATATTCTTTTGAAGCATCAGCAAATGGTTAGGCGCCTCCGTATTGCCCGTTTCTTTCATAAGATTATCTGGTAAAACACAAAGGCTGATAAAATCAGCTTGCCTAAATACATAATTCCTGGCAGCCTCATTAGATGGACTGTTTAAAAATGCATCGGTAGTGATAAAAACAACCATTCCTCCGTCCCTGATTTTATCAAGGCCCTTTGCAAAAAAATAATTATGAATTTTTCCAACCAGTGAATTATCGGTATAAGCCTCATCAATCACCCTGAAATTGCCAAAAGGAATATTGCTGATCACCAAATCCGATTCGCCATTCCCCGCATTACCGGTTTCCTCAAATCCTTGTATCTGAACATCCACAGGAACTTTTAATGTTCTGCTAACAGCCTTTAAAATCTTACCTGATAAAATATCTTTTTCAACAGCCTGAATTTTTTCTATATCCGGAAATGCTAATGCAGCTTCAGTAATAAAGATGCCCACACCACTGCTTGGGTCATAAATTCTTCCTGGCTTTATGCCTTGTTCCCTTAAAACTTCATAGACAACCCTGGGAATAATTTCGGGAGTGTAAAAGGCTGTAAGGACACTGTTTTTAAGAGACCTGAGTATATTCTTATATTCCTGCTCATTAAAATTGGCCAGTAAAATTTGGTGAAGCTCAATAATTTGAGGATGTAGTTTTAAATCTTCTTTTGAAACATTTAATCTGATCCACTCATCTATAGAAGAGTTTGGATATAGTATAGCCTTTATACCTCCAAATCCAGAATATCGTTTTAAGGCTTGCACCTGGCTCTCTGAAAGTGGCCCTCCTCTCTCCCACTCCAATGCTATGCGGATTGCATTGATATTATCCTGTAATTTTTGTTGAATTTTGTACGCCATTACCCACACTTTTCTTACTGCTCCCTTGTTCAAAATATTCACTGATACTACCGGTAATCAGGTACCATAGCAACCTGTTATCTTCAGTTTCTTCATTAAATCCAAATTCATCAAATACTTGTTTGCAGAAAACAATTAGATTAATTACTTCAAACTTTTTCACTCCTGATTCTTCGAGTCTTTCATAAAAACTCCCAAACTCCTCTTCAAGTATTTTACAGATATACTGATACCTTGATGGCTTAAGATCCTGAGTTAAAATATCCATGCAGGCGGTTTCCAGAATATATGCCGGCTGCCCGTCATCCTCACTTATCAAACTATCCACCATCCCTACTTTGTTTCGCAAATATTCGGAAACCCTTGACCCTGCTTCCAATTGCATTAATAATTCAGGATTATTTTCCTGCATATACAATAGAAGTTTATTAATGAGTATGTCCTGCATGGAATTTATTTTTATACCCCAAAGAATGATTTAATTACGGTGGCTACCACCACTAAAAAGACACAACTGCCAAACCATGCCGCAGCAACTTTACCTGTGTCATGATCACCTGCATTCCATTTGTTGTATACTTTTATGGCCCCTATCAACCCAACTATAGCACCAACAGCATACATTAAATTAGTTCCTGAATCAAAATAACTCCGCACCTGGGTATTCGCTTCATTGATTCCGGCATTGCCATCCTGCGCTGAAACGGCCAATGAATCAAACAACACAATAGATGTGATTACAAACTGCTTGCACCGGATAAAGATTTTTACCATACACCTCTTTTTCATTTCATATCTTTTAATAATTATTAATAAAAAAAATCCATTCACCTAATTCCATAACTCACATAAATCCTGCTCACTCAGATGAATGGATGCTGCACACTCCTCAATAATTAAATGCTCGGTTGAATTACGAAAAGTAATATCCTTTACCCCTGAATAATTCCTTATGAGCATTTGTATCGTATCCATAATATCCGCCTTGCTCAAATTGTTTTTAATCGCCTCGAAAAGAAACGCCCGCAGTTCCATTGAAAATGAATAAAACATAGAATTTTGAAAATCGTTCGAAATCTCCTCAGAACTGATCTTACCACCTGCAAATAATTTTACAATATCTTTTCTGAAAAACCGATAAGCGATAAATGCATAATAAACAGTAGTTAATAAAAGCATTACTAAAATATAATTGCTCAAGGATATTTGTGTAAACATGGTTCTAATTTTATTGCTTGATTTCATCCATTTATGACTGCAAATTACATTCGCTTAAAAGCAATTTGGGTGAATCAGAGTGAATTAAAGGTGAAGCAGCTTTGATCAATAACTGTCAATATTCCTAATCATCTTTTGAAGAAACCGCTTTACGTTATCCTTCACTTCATAATTGATTTTATCACTGTTCTTTTGTAAACTCTCTATGCTGAACCCCATCTGATTATTGTTAGTCAGGTGAGAAGCTGTCTTTTCAAAAAGACTTTTGTAAGTCTCTCCCGATGCACCTCCTGAGTCTATAAAGGCTTTATGCAAAAGATAAATTTCTGTTCCCCTGAAGGGCACATGTACGAAAACTTTATTACTTACTTCTGACGGAATACTAGTATCCTTTTGGATAAACAACATCTCTGCTTCAATCCACAAATTTAATTGCTCATGCAAGGAGGGCATGTCTTTTAATAATGATAAATCCGGACGACTCGGAAGCTGACGGATATTTTTTTGCTCCAGAAGAAGGCAGGAAATCTTTTCAGTTTTACCTGATAACTTTTTAATACGATCGGAAAGTTTTCTGCACAAAAGATCTATACATTCACCATGATTGTAGTTGAAGAAAAATAATATTTTCTTCATTGAATCATTTGCTGACGATCCATTGGTTAAATGAACTAAAAGCTCCTCCTGGTATTTCATTTCATTATAAGTGGGAACGGTTTCACCAAATTCCAGTAAGTTCTTGATAATAACAACCTTTAAACCACGGTCATCCATACACGAAAAACGATTACTCTCCTTAAATACAATAACCCGTTCCCGGAATCCAGGTAACCATTTTGAAAGAAACACTTTAGGAACCTTTTGATCGTTGTTGAAATACTCAGGAAAATATTCACGGATAAAATGCAGGAGATTTAGAAGATGGCCCTCAATTTCCTGACATAAAAGATCAATCTTTTTCGATTTAAAGACCGGACGATTGTCAGATAATTTATCAATCAGATTTACCAGCAATAATTGAAACAACCTGACATATTGTTTTTTGTCCTTCATTTTCATCTTTTCCAAAACATCCTGGACTATGAGGTCCCGTAACCTCTTCTGCTCTTCCCTGGATTCATAAAGAACTTTTTGAAATAGTTCATCCGTAATAATTAAATCAGTTGTTACCCGGGGATTCAAGGTCTCATTAATGAGAACATTCCATTTTTGTAAAGTATTCATCATAATACAAAATTGGAATTTCTGAATCTTCATTCCTATACGCAATAAGCCGTAATTTCATACGTAAATACCAGTATTTATAATAGAATTTATTAGTTAGAAGGCGTGAAATGGGTCATTTTAAATAATCCAACTCTTTTGAGAAATGATCAGTAAGCTGTAGTTCATTTGCCAACTCTGTCCTGCTTTTTACATTTACTTTTTCATAAATGTTTTGAACATGTGTAGTAACAGTTCTTTCTGAAATAAATAATTGATCCGCTATCTGCTTATATTTGAAACATTGACAAATTAATCTTGCAATGGCAATTTCCCTGTTGGATAAATGGAAATATTCACAATTGCGCGCAAACAAATCTTCACTGTTCTCACTTAACTCTTTCTGGGAAAGAGATTTAAATGCCTTTTTCAAAAAAAGCTTTTTCTGCCTAGTTACCATTCTTAATACAGAATCGGTTTTTTGCATCAATTCTTCAATCAAAAAAGGCTTCTGAATAAAATCAATCGCACCTATTTTAAGGGCCTTCAGTTTATCCTGCATAGAAGATTTAGCCGATAAAAAAATGAATGGGATATGGTTGCAACGTGGATTTTTCGAAATTATACCGGCAAAATTATAACCGTCCATTTTGTCCATCATAATGTCTGAAATGATCAAATCCGGTAATACAGGCATGGACTTCATTTTTTTTAATGCTTCATCGCCATTGATTGCACAATAGACATTATACTTTGTCGCCAGTTTTTTCAAAAGGTAATTTGACATATTCACATTATCTTCAACGATAAGTATCGTGGCAAGTGTTTCATCATACTGCCTTTGCTCAATGGCTTCAGTTTTAGGTAACTTTATTGTGCCTGAAATTTTTCGTCGCCCTGCAGATTCTTTTTTTGATAGCTGACAGGCATTTAAAAACACTGTTATCCTTGTTCCTTTCTTTATCGAGGGGTCACTCTCAATTTGTATTGTACCATTTAACGATTCAACAATATTTTTTACCATAGGCAATCCAAGACCCATTCCCTGATTGTTTCTCTTTTCGTTCGACACCTGGTAATAAGGCTGAAATATCTTTTGGTGCATTTCAGGAGAGATTCCAATACCATGGTCATTAACAGAAAAAATAATTTTACCATCACAACACTCAAGGCGGATTTCAATTTCCCCCTTTTCGTTTGTAAACTTGATAGCATTTTCTATCAGATTGTTTGAAATCCTTGTAATAGCAGCAGGATCAGCTTTTATATAAACCGGCGATGCGATATTTTCATGAATTACAATACTTTTATTTTGCGCATATTTTTCAAATAATTTGAGGTAATCACAAATTATTTCACTGAAATCACAAACCTGCTCGTGATTATAAAAAGGAATTTTCCTGTTAAATCTTTCAAGGTCAAAAAAACTAGTGATGTCAGAGGTTAATTTTGTTACACTTCGCTTTACAAGAATGAGCTCTTCACAACTTCCCTTCGTGCTTATATATTCATTGAGGTAGTTATTAATTAATGTGAGAGGCGTCTTCGTTTCATGAGCAAGATTTACAAAAGTATAAGTTCGCTGCTCAATAATTCTTTTAAGCTCACTGGTTTTTTTATCGACCTCTTCGCGCAATTTTGAATTCCACCCGAGTAATTGCTGATGCTCTATCTTTAATTGAGTAACATGTTCATTTACCTGTAAAACAAGTAATAGCAAGAAACCAAAATTGGTAATTGTTGCCTCCACCGCTTGGTCAAAATTAAAGTAGGCAATCAGGGGCAATCCAATCCAGGGAACGATACTTAAAAAAAGAAGATTCGCTTCCTTTCTGTTTCTTTTATTCAAATGCCCATACTTTTCCTTCACTGAAATGATCAGATCGCGAATAATAAAAAAGGCGTAGAGAACCGGAATTGCAAGTAAATTGTTGGCTAGTTTTAATCTACCGGTTACTGCATAAGTAATAACAAAAAGCAGGTATGGAATAAATAAAAAGTAAAATACTCCCCGGTAAACATGATGCCTCATTCTTTCCAATCCAAAAACTTTATAAACATAAAACGGGAAATAACATGGGGTAATAAAACCAGTTCCGTATGCAATAACCTCCTGGGTAAAAACAGAGCCGGGTAACGTTGGATCCGGTAGCAACCCTCCGGAAATGTTATAGGTTAATAATAACGTTATCAAAATAATATTCAGAACTGTCTTCTCGTCATCGGGCCTCGAAAGCTTGTATATTACCAGGTAGAAAAAAATTATTATTTCTATACTCACAAAAACAAATGTGATAACATGCATTTGTGTTCCTGGAATAAGCATATGATTCTATTTTTATTCCTTCTTCATAAAATATAATGGGTATCCTAGATAAAGCTCATTATAGAGTTCAAACCCGAACTTCTGATACCATTCAACATTGTCAATCCTGGAGGTCTCAAGTAATATCGGCCTGCCCTTCTCCTCTCCTTTCTTTATGACCTCACCTAATAAATTACTGCCAATACCCTTTCCTTGTTCCTTTGGCAGAACGCCAATGAACCACAGATAAAATTGCAACCCTGCAGGCTGTAATCTTTTGATTTTAAAATCCCGGATAACCGCCTTTTTTAAGTGAGCAAAATCAAGGCTTCTCAGAATGAATTTAATATCAAGAAGAACGGATTTTATTTTGTTCTTCTTCTTTTCCGGAAACAAAATCAACGCACAGGCTTTCCTGTCCGCAGACAAATAAATTTCTCCAAAAAAATAGCAGAGATCAAAAGAATAATCCATTAAGTGCTTTATTCTTAAAGATTTTTTACGATCCTGCCTGATGATATAATTCACACTGCTATTATCAAAAAAAGAATGCAACAAAATCTCTACAACCACGGCCTTATCTGAATATTTTGCTTTGTCCATTACGTTCATTTAAATAAAAATATCTGGTTCTATTATACATCTAGTCACTTCCCTGACATTAAAAAAGGAAAATAATTTTCTTCAAATAAAATTCAAACTTTTATTAAAAAGTTTATCGTTCGGGAATTTTTTCCTGAAGGTGAGTAAAAGATCGTAAGAATCTTTTTTAAAATTATCTTGTAAAATCGTGATCAACCACTAACTGTTTTCTTAAAATTATTTCAACAGACTTAAGAATATCGATTCATTATCGATCACGATGTACACTCCCTCATACTTCTGGATACTACATCTTCAAGGGTTTTGAAATATTTCACCTTCGCTTTTCCTTATATCACTTTGAAGCCGTTTCCATTCGCCTGCCTCCCCATTTTCGCTATGGCATTTCACTTTAATACTAAAACAGAAAAATGAAAATATTTTTGTGAAATGTCACATAGTTCATTTCCTTTTGGCTTATTTCACCTTCTTGGGGATTCAATAATACGCTCAGGTCAAATACTCTGATCTACCGGTATTGCCGGCGGCACCGGCTCCTTCGACAATGTCCGATAGTTTCTTTAATAGAAATTTTCTTTTTAAAAAGGAAGCAACTCTTACACAAATCGATGGAAATATTTTACATCTGGCTAGACTATAACTCTTTCTTCTTCCCTTTCATAAAAGCGAGGCTGTCAGGGAATTTAACTCTTACCTGGATACCCTTCAGCAAAAGGTGTTTAAGGCAAAACGTAAGATAATCGAAGTGGATAAAGAACTTGCTGCTAAGTATTAAAAATGAACATTTGGGAAAAAACAATAAGCAGAAACACATGTTACTGGAAGTATTCAAATACCACAATCAACAAATGGCTACTTTGATAAACCGGGAATACGCGGTAGGCACCTTAGAAAGATATACTTCAGGTAACTTCAGGTAATTTTTTAATAAATTAAAAGGCAATATATTTGATTCTAGATTAAAATGAGTCGGTTAGAAGAATCTTTACATGACAACTTTCGCATCTTCTTTGATCAGCACTATCAAAGGTTGTGTAGCTATGCCTATTCTTTTTTAAAAGATGAAGAAAGTTGCGAAGATATTGTACAGGATATTTTTATTAAAATCTGGACGAATCGCCAGGATCTAATTGGTTCGGAACAATTAAAGTTTTATTTCTTTTCCGCTGTTCGCAATAATTGCCTGAACTGGCTGCAAAAAAATAAGAAACACCGTATAGTGGAAATGAATGACGAGGATGAGCTAGAGGAAATTATTATTAAGTTAGACCCCGAGGATGAAAAATCAAATCCGAAAGAACTTATAGCAAAAGCGTTGGATCGTTTACCCCCTAAATGCCGGGAAGTTTTCCTGTTAAGCAGAATTAGCAATCTTACTTACCTCCAGATAGCTGATAACCTGGGGATTTCTGTAAAAACAGTTGAGAATCAAATAAGTAAAGCATTGAAAATTTTACGGGTTTTTGCAAAAGAAAACAGTATCTATTTCCTTGTTGCTCTTTGCATTACTGGGGTTAATTATTTAAATTTTTCTATGGGGGTTTTCATTGAAAAATGGTTTTATTAATGAATACACATGAGAAGTAAGGAAAACATAATGGAAATTATTATTCGTCACTTGCATGACGAAGCTTCAGCTTTAGAGCAAGAAGAGTTGCAGCAGTGGCTGGAAGAAGATCCTTCTCATCAAAATGAATTTGAAGAACTTAGGTTGATATGGAATGATAGTGCTAAAGCCGCCTTGCATTCTTTTAATACTGAAGATGCTTGGCAAAAAATAAGCACTGAAATTTCATCTGCAAATAAAGGAAAAGTTGTCAGGATGTTTCCCTCAAAGAAAGATATTGCAGTCGCTGCTTCGGTTCTCATTATCCTGGGATTCTTTTATTTTTATAATGTTACTTCTAAAACGGAGTGGAAGGAAATTATCGCCCGCGTTTCCAATAAAACTATACGGCTTCCTGATGGCACCATAATTACCCTTCGCAAAGGAAGCAGTCTAAGTACTCCGGATAATTATGGAAAAGAGGCACGCAAGGTTAAGCTAAAAGGAGAAGCTTACTTCCAGGTATATCATGATGAAAAAAAACCTTTTAATGTAATTACCAATAAAAGCCTGATAAGAGATATCGGAACTGCTTTTTTAATGGAGAGTAATGATTCAGTAGAACAGGTTATGGTTACTGAAGGAAAAATTAGCTTTTCCGCCAAATCTGCTGAAGAAAAGCCTCTAGTTGTAAAAGCCGGGGAAGCGGCAATCTTAAAACAGAAAAGGCCAAAAATAAAAATAATTGAAAGCAAAAATATGTTGGCCTGGCAAACAAATGTCCTTGTATTTGATAATACCGAATTGCAACAAGTTGCAGAAGATTTGAAAGATTACTATAATATAGATGTTATCCTTTCTGAAAATTTAAAAGCAAGCGGAATTTTAGTAACTGCACAATTCAGGAATGAGTCACTGGAAAATGTGATTAAAGAATTACATCTATTTACCGGTCTGAGTATCCGAAAACAGGATCATACGATAATCATTTCAAAATAAGTGGTTTAGTATTTACGTTTACAATAAAAATCCGATATCCACCAGCAGATATTCATCAGTCGAAAAATGAAAAATATCCTTCTACTTATTATTGTCCTAATTGGACTTCATGCTTTCTCCTTTGCTCAAAAAAAAATCCTTTCCAGGACCTATCATGCTAAAAAGGCCACAGCAACTGTTGCTGAATTTTTGGAGGAGATAAAACTATATGGTGGAGTAGTACTTGAATATTCATCCAATAACATGGAGGCTAATAAATTAGTGAAATTAGATGGTGATGAAAATACCTTGGGTGAATTATTGCAGAAAGTGCTCGAAGGGCAGCATCTTAAATTAATTGAACAAAATAATAAAATCATGTTGGTGCCTTCACCAGAAGAAATTACCCTGCAAGATTTTTTACCTGCCCGGTATACTTTATATGGATACATAAAAGAAGAGAATAGTAAAGAACCCCTTATCGATGCAACAGTTTATGAATCAGATTCACATAAAGGA
>JBIQMJ010000073.1:0-14840 GCA_044463445.1 Segetibacter koreensis | reverse complement strand
TTCCTCCAACAAGAATCAAAGATCCTGAAAGAATAACTCCAGTAATCAGTAATTTTCCCATTACCGATTCGATATCCACATCTGATATTTTCATTTCTTTCTTCATATCTGCCCTGTTATCCCATTATAGATCATTTGCAATGCCAGGAAGGTAATGATGATGGCAAAAAGAATTCTTAGCCATTTGGTTTCTGATTTTACCAGGACTTTTGAACCCATAAAAGCGCCGGCAATTACTCCCAAAACCACGGGCATTGAAAGGCCCGGATTAATGTAGCCCCTTTGCATATAAATACCGGCGCTGGCTGCCGCCGTTACGCCTATCATAAAATTGCTGGTGGTGGTAGAAACTTTAAAAGGCAATTTCATAAAATGGTCCATCGCTATTACTTTTAAAGCGCCCGAACCGATTCCCAGCAGCCCGGAAATCATGCCCGCGATCGCCATCATAAAAAAACCTCCCGGCACATTATGGGCTGCATATTTTATTTCACCGCCTGGCGTAGGATAAGAACTATTAAGCTTCAATATCTGAGAAAGTTTTCCTCCCTCAGTTTGCACTAATATTTCATTTTTCTTTTTTAAAGAAAGTAATGCTGAAAAAATTAAAACAAAACCAAAAATAACAGCGATAATATGAGTGGGGGCATACACGGCTATCACGGCGCCCGCTACTGCTCCAAGGGTAGTGGCGATTTCCAGAAACATCCCGATGCGGATATTTGAAATTCCTTCTTTTACATAAGCCGCGGCTGCTCCGGAAGAAGTAGCAATTACAGAAATAAGTGAAGCGCCGATTGCATAATGAATGTCAACCCCGAAAACAAGTGTAAGCATCGGGATAATAATCACGCCACCGCCCAAACCCGTGAGAGAACCCACCAGCCCGGCTAAAAAAGAACCAGCCAACACGATGAGAGAAAATAAAAGAACTGTCATTCATTTTTATTAAACGTCAATTTAAAAATCAGTGTTGCAATAAAGCAACAAACCAGTCGATTTTTTATTTTACTTATCGAATTTTTCCCGCCATGCAAGCATGCCGCCTACCAGGTTTTTGGTATTGGAAAATCCAATCTGGTCCAGCACCATGGCTGCAATCCCGCTTCTGTTGCCGCTGCGGCAATATAATATTACCTCTTCGTTTTTAAGGCTGTCGATAGAATCGGTTTGCATGTTTTGAATGTCGCCAAGAGGAAGAGCTATACCTCCGATATTATATTCAGCGGTTTCTTCAGGTTGTCTGACATCTACGAGATGAAGTTTTTCGCCTTTATCCATTCTTTGTTTTACTTCTTCAGGAGAAATGTTGGTCATGTTCTTTATGGTTTTATAATATGAAGGCTGTCTGCTTTTACGATTTTTGAACTATCAATTACGGGCCGTTCAATCTGAATCCAAATATCCATAGTTTGGCCGGGCTGTATGAAATTTGGTGTGGCATTAAAATTCAATACTTCAGGATTCTGACGAAATACAAACGCGCCTGCAGTATCTGAAATATTTTCTGTTGACAATATGGCCGCTAATAATATTCCTTTGTCTTTTAAGAGCTGTTTTACTTCTTCCACGGTCATGCCTGTCAGATCAGGAACAGGAATTTTTATCGCTTCCAGTCCGCCTCCGAGAACCAGGTCAATTTTGGAGCCCCACCGGATCTTGGAGCCAAAAGCAATTTTTTTGCCATTGTATTGTTGTTCCAAAACAGACCCTTTCATAAAATTGGGTTTGTAAGAAGTATCGCCTAATTGCAGATGATTCTTGGTAAGCTTATCCACCGCAAAACGAAAACTCAAGCCATCAAGGTTGGGCATTTCAACCATGGGCAAAGTGACCGGGTTCACATTTAAGAACACAGTCCGGTTTACTTTTACTGTAGCCCCGGGATCGGGCAATTGTTTTTTAACCCTGTTCAATGGAAGACTATCATTGTATAACGAATCAGTAATTATTACATCAAACCCCTGGCTTTCCAAAAGGTCAACGGCGCTGTCTGTAGTTTTCCCGGTAACGGAAGGCACTCTTAATGATTCACCATGATGGGTGAGCCAGCCCAGTGACTGAAAAAATAAAAACCCCAACAAAAAAATCAGAGCTATGGCCACCAGGAGGTTCACTAAAAAACTTTGTTTTGCAATAAATTTAAACACGTTACATATATGAGTGAAAAAATAAAGTGTTGCAATTTAATAAATTTAAACAGGGAAACATTCCTCAATAAGGGCTGTGTAAAAATCCATTAATGTCCAGCCCATTGCTTTCACCTGTTGGGGAACCAGGCTGGCTTCTGTCTGGCCGGGTACGGTGTTTATTTCCAGCATATAAGGCTGCCCCTCTTCTTCATTGTATATAAAATCAATTCTAACGATTCCCCGGCAATTAAAAATTTGATAAATTTTTATCGCCTGCTCATTTATTTGTGTGGCAATTTTATCATTAATTCCGGCAGGAGTTATTTCCTGGCTTGCGCCGAGATATTTTGCTTCAAAATCAAAAAAATCTTTTTTAGTAATGATCTCCGTGATGGGCAATGTAATGATCTTGCCCTTTGATCTGAAAACTCCAATGGTAAGTTCGCGACCTTTTATAAATTCTTCTACCAACACTTGCTCATCTTCTTTGAATGCTTTTTCAATAGCTGCTCCCAATTCTTCGGAAGGAGAATTTACCTTGCTCATCCCAATGCTTGATCCGCCGTTGTTGGGTTTTACAAAAACAGGGAATTTCAAATGGGCGGCCAGTTCATCAGGGCTTTGATAATTGTTTTTGAATAACAAAATAGAATTCGCGACTTTGATTCCCGCAAAAGCAGCCACAGCCACGGTATATCTTTTATTGAAAGTAAGCGCTGAAATAGCACAATCGCAGGATGTATAGGGGATGCCCATCAAATCCAAATATCCCTGTAATTTTCCATCTTCGCCCGGTGTGCCATGAATACCGATCAGGGCCGCATCAAATTTGATTTTTTGCCCTTCAACCATTATTGAAAAATCATTCCTGTCTACTTCTTTATTTTCGCCATCCGCTTCATAAAACCAGCCTTTGGAAGTAATATCTATTTTAAAATAATCAAACTTTCGGGGATCTATATTTTTTTGAATGGTCTTTGCTGATTGATAAGATATCTGGGCTTCGCCTGAATAGCCGCCTGTTAAAAAAGCGATCTTTGGTTTCTTCATTTACTGACCAATTTATCGTGTAAAATAAATTTAAAAATTTCAATAAAATCTTATCAGGATAAAATAAAATGATTTTTTCTGAAAGCTGAACCGGAAAATAAAATTTCTTTTTATTTATTGGTTTACTGTGAAAAGGTATTTTATTAAAAAAATCCCGCTAAAAGCGGGAGAAGGGGCGTTAAAAGAATTTATCAATTATAAAAGCCCGGAACGTGCAATGTATTTTGGGCTGTCACTGTAAACAAAAAAGCATGATCCATCTTTAATCGTCTTTATAATGGGAGTAGCCAATTTTTCCGGTAACGCTGGACAGCCATAACTTCTGCCCAAATATCCAAGGGATTTTACCGTACTCTCATTTACGTAATCTGCGGGATGAATAACGATGGCGCGGCTCTCAGCATTGTCATTGATTCCTTTTTCTTCGCCCTGAAGTTTTAATGAAAGGCCATGCTCGCCATAATAAGTTTCCTGCGTTACATAAAAACCAAGGCTGCTCATATGGCTTTTGGGTGAATTGGAAAAATGGCGGGCATATTCCTTTCCGGAATTGCGGCCATGCGCTACGTAAGTATTGAACAATAATTTAAAATTTTCAAGATCTATAACAAACAAACGTTTTTGAGAAGAGGATAAGGTAAAATCTACGATCGAAAGAATATTGTCTTTATTTAATTTGCCTTGTGAGCGTAAAATACCGTAACCTTTTAAACCCTCTATAAAAGCATCTTTTGATAAACCAAGGGAATTTAATTGCAGGCTATCATAAATCATCATTTTGCTGTTGATGTCCTCTTCAGCAGTTTTAGAGTAGTTTAAAGAAGTTAAAGAAGTAAATTTTGAAAAGGAAGAAACAGGTTTGAACCTGGCAAAGGTAAATGTGAGTGGGATCAGAATAAGCAAGAGCAGGCGAAGTAAAGTCCTCATCGATTTTTTCATTCGGTAATTTTGAAGGGTTTTAAAATTAAACCGGAAAACCGTAATACCCAAATCAGAAAGATGTTTTCTGGTTGATTTGATATGTCAGCCCGGTGATTTTAATTTAAAAAACGGATTAATTTTTTTAAATATGTTGCAAATTTACGGGATACCATTTTATTAAAAGCTTCTGCTATAGCCAATTTGGGTGGTTTTACAAACACCTTAACAGAAATAAAATTTAAAATAATTGGTATTTTGATAAAACAGAATTTTTCACATTTTATTGTCTGCTTTTCAATTTCAATTTCCTTTTTCTTGTAAAATTCTCTTGACACATCTTGTTATATTTGTGAGATTCATAAAGAATTTTAAAAAAGGAACCATTTCAAGCACAGCATCCATATTAAAAAGTCCGATAGAATATTTAAAGGGTGTTGGCCCTTTGAGAGGTGATGTATTAAAAAAGGAAGCGGGAATTTTTACTTTCAATGATCTTCTTTTTTATTTTCCGTTCCGGCATATCGATCGGACTCAAATTACTCCTGTCTCTGCGATCCATCCTCAAACAGATTATGTGCAGGTAAAAGGTAAACTTACCTCTGTGGAGATTTTGGGCGAAAGGCGAGGGAGAAGGCTGGTGGCGACTTTATATGATGGAACCGGCGAACTGGAATTGGTGTGGTTCCAGGGAATCAACTGGATTCAGAAAAGTGTAATTGTGGGAGCTCCTTATATTGTTTTTGGAAAGGCTGGGTTTTTTAATAATATGCCGCAGATCACCCATCCGGAAATGGAACTATTGACGGAAGCCAATAAGAACGCCAAAAATTTCCTTGAGCCTGTTTATCCCGCTACTGAAAAATTAAAGTCGAAAGCACTGGGTGGCAGGCAATTGGGTAAACTAACCTTTGGCCTTTTGCAAATAATTTCTGAAAAAGATATTCCCGAAAATCTTCCGGAGGAATTACTCTCCAAATTCCAGTTGGTAAAGCGTTTTGACGCCATAAAAAATATTCATTTCCCGGTTTCAAAAAATGAGTATGAAAATGCCGTAAAGAGATTAAAATTTGAAGAACTTTTTATTTCACAGCTAAGAATGGGACTGGTTCGCTTCAGAAGAAATTCCTTTTCCAAAGGACACCCATTTTTGAAAGTCGGTGATTTGTTTAATGATTTTTATAATCACCATCTCCCATTTGAACTAACCGGCGCTCAAAAAAGAGTGTTGAAAGAAATCCGCAAAGACGTGGGCAGCGGCAAACAAATGAACCGCTTGTTGCAGGGAGATGTAGGCAGTGGAAAAACAATGGTGGCATTAATGGCCATGCTGATTGCGGCAGACAACGGGTACCAGAGTTGTTTTATGGCGCCCACCGAAATATTGGCGCGCCAGCATTATGAAGCATTAAAAAATTTGTTGCAGGATATGCCAGTTACTATTGGGATACTCACCGGTTCATCGACTGCTAAAGAAAAGAGAGAAATACTTAAAGCAACCCGGGAAGGTGAAATTACGATTGTAACAGGGACACACGCTTTGATAGAAGATGCAGTTCAATTTAAAAACCTTGGCCTGGCGATTGTGGATGAACAGCATCGTTTTGGCGTAGCGCAAAGAGCTAAACTTTGGGATAAAAATGAAATAAACCCGCACATTCTTGTGATGACCGCAACGCCCATTCCGCGGACATTGGCGTTGACAGCTTACGGAGATTTGGATTACAGTATCATGGATGAAATGCCTCCCGGAAGGATCCCGGTACAAACGGTTCACCGGATGGAATATGCCCGGCCGCAGGTGATGAATTTTATCCGCTCTGAAATAGAAAAGGGAAGGCAGGCTTATATCATTTATCCTTTGATCGAGGAATCGGCCAAACTGGATTTTGAAGATTTGATGCGGGGTTATGAAGAAGTGAAGGCTTATTTTCCTGAACCAAAATATTATATCAGCATGGTGCATGGAAAACAAAAATCTGTTCAAAAACAAACCAATATGGAGCGGTTTGTAAAAGGAGATACGCAGATCATGGTTTCTACCACGGTGATAGAAGTGGGCGTAAATGTTCCGAATGCCAGCGTGATGGTGATTGAAAGCGCGGAAAAATTCGGATTGCCTCAATTACACCAGCTTCGCGGCAGGGTAGGAAGGGGAAACGAAAAAAGTTATTGTATTCTTTCTACCAAAGTGAAATTATCATCAGATGCCAAACAACGATTGCAGATCATGTGTGAAACCAATGATGGATTTAAAATTGCTGAAAAGGATCTTGAAATTCGTGGCCCCGGCGATGTTGAAGGAACCCGGCAAAGCGGTTTGCTTAATTTTAAATTAGCTAATATTGTCGAAGACAGGAAAATTTTGGAAGCAGCGAGAATAGCTGCAGAAAAAATCGTATCTGAAGATCCTACTATATCTCTTACTGAAAACCAATGCCTGAAAAATTTTCTGGAAAGTGAAAAAAGCAAAACTGCCTGGAGTAAAATATCGTAACTTATTTAATTAAAAATTGTTTTGTTAAGGAGCTATTAAATTGAAATAGAGAAAATTAAATTCTTATTCTTCTTCTTATTGTTTCGTAAATTTATTTCTTATTTCTTAGTTGCTTTTTTTACTGTAAATTTTAATCTTTTTGCTAAAGGTTTAATTTCCAAAAATTAATAGACACTTAAAATTATTTTCTTGAAAATTGTAAAACATAGTACCTGCTTCCTGGTTCTTTTTATGGCAGCCATTTTTATGTCAGAAAATTTATGGGCGCAGGTAGAATTCATAGAGAATAAAGGGCAATGGGATCCAAAGGTAAAATATATGAGCAGCGCCGGAAGCGGCTCTTTTTATTTAACTGACAAAGGGTTTACCATCACTCAATACAATCCTGAAGATGTTGAGAATATCAAGGTAAGGATGCATGAAGAAAATAGGTCTGGCACAGTAAACCGACAAATAACGAAAGATTCTGTTCGCACCGATTCTTATTCGGTTCAGTTTTTAAATTCTCAAACGCCCGTGATCATTCCAGACAAGGAAGTCCCCTCTGTAAATAATTATTTTATCGGGAATGATCGTACGAAATGGGCTTCCAATTGTAAGATATATCTTGGCGTTACTTATAAAAACATTTATCCTAACATCGATCTCCGGTATTATACGGATGCAGCCGGAAACCTGAAATATGATTTTATTGTGAACCCTGGCGCCAAAATCAGCGATATTGCTATGAAATATTCGGGGGCAAAAAATATTTCGATAAAAAATCGTGAGCTTAACATTGCCACTTCTCTCGGCGTAAACAGGGAACTGAAACCCTACACTTACCAGGTGATTGACAATCAAAAAACAGAGCTGGATTGCAGGTATATTATCAAAGGAGACCTGGTTAAATTCAAAGTGAAAAATTATTCGCCTGACAAAACCCTGATCATCGATCCGACTCTGATATTTTTTACCTATTCGGGTAGCACAGCCGATAATTGGGGCTTCACGGCCACCTATGGCAAGGATGGCTCCTTTTATGGCGGCGGTATTGCATTCGGTGAAGGGTTTCCCGTTTCCGTGGGAGCTTATCAAAAATCATTTGGCGGAAATTTTGATATAGCTATCATAAAGCTTTCCCCGGATGGAAGGCGTAGGATATACGCTACTTATATCGGAGGAGATGCCGAAGACCAGCCACATAGCCTGATAGAAGATCCGCAGGGGAATCTCGTTATTGCCGGCAGGAGCAGATCTGACAATTATCCAACTACCGCCACAGCAGGAAAAGGAGGCGGCTATGATATAGTGGTAACCAAACTGAATGCAACCGGTAGCAATATTATCGGCTCAATGAAAATAGGCGGCTCAGGTAATGATGGGGTAAATATTGCTGATGATCAAAGCAATTACCTGCAATCACTTAAAAGAAATTATGGAGATGACGCCCGAAGCGAAGTTTTGCTGGATGGTGCTAATAATATTTATTTGGCTTCGTGTTCCTCATCTGGTGGTGCTCCCAATTCAGATGGCGCTTTCCCTACCACGGCAGGTGCTTTTCAAAGGCAATTGAAAGGAAAACAGGATGCGGTGGTTTTAAAACTAAATCCATCGTGTAATGCACTTTTGTTCAGCACGCTTCTTGGGGGAAGTGATGATGACGCCGCGTATGTTTTAACTTTTGGAAGCACCGGCAATGTGTATGTTGCGGGAGGTACAGCGAGTAAAGATTTTTTTGCCAATATTCCAACCGCTAATGTAATTAAACCCACGAATACCGCACTTAGCTCAACAGATAAAGACTCAGATCCTTGTGACGGATTTGTGGTGGAATTGAATGGTACCGGTACTGCCGCGCTTCGGGGAACCTATATCGGTACGGCCAAGGCAGATCAGATTTACGGGATTGAGTCAGATAAATTTGGATTTATTTATGTGATGGGAACCTCTGAAGGAAATATGGAAGTGATCAATGCAGATTATTCTGACCCCGGGTCCAAACAATTCATTTCAAAATTAAAACCGGATTTAAGTGGTTTTGTGTATTCAACAGTTTTTGGATCAAGAAATGCCCCGGTTCCCAATATTTCTCCTACTGCTTTTTTGGTGGATCGTTGTGAAAATGTGTATGTTTCCGGTTGGGGAGGAAAATCCAATAGCGGTTTTTCTACCGGAAACACAAAGGGCCTTCCGGTAACTCCGGATGCCATCAAAGGCAGAACCGATGCTTCAGGAAGTGATTTTTATTTCTTTGTTTTGAAAAAAGATGCCAAGTCTCAATTGTACGGCTCTTTCTTTGGCCAGGAAGATCCTCCGGGAAGAACGGAGCCGATCACTTTTGGCGATCATGTGGACGGCGGCACGAGCAGGTTCGACCGTAACGGGATTATTTACCAGGCCATTTGTGCCAATTGCTTCAAAAGTGTTGACTTTCCGGGAACTCCGGGGTCATGGTCTAAGGTTAATGGATCTAAGAGCGGAAGTAAAAATGGAGCCTGCAATCTTGGAATGTTGAAAATCGAAATGGATTTTGCAGGCGTCCGCTCAGGTTTGCACACCAGTATCAATGGGGTTCCTAATGATACTGCAGGTTGCGTTCCTTTGCAGGTTGATTTCTCAGATACGTTGAAGAAAGGAAAATTGTATTATTGGTATTTTGGCGATGGAACCGGTGACACTACTACGGCGCCCGCTTCATCGCATGTATATACCCGCATTGGGACATTTCACGTAATGCTGGTATCTATTGATAGTACTACCTGTAATATTGCCGATACTTCTTATAAAAATATTCGAGTCGGCGATAACAAAGCGAACCTTGGTTTTATTGCTCAAAAGTTGGAACCGTGTACCAACCTGAGCTATGATTTTACCAACACTTCCACACCAACGCGGGGTTCTTTTCAACCTGGAATTTTCACCTGGGATTTTGGGGATAATTCGCCATTAGTTACTGAGACGCAAAAACCGGTCACCCATACATTTGCAGGCCCGGGGACTTATAAAGTAACACTGTCTATCAACGATACCACCTATTGTAATTCTCCGGATGATACCGTAAGAACGATCAGGCTCTCTCCTGAAGTGAAAGCTTCTTTTGCTACTCCGGCCGCAGGTTGTGTTCCATATAATGCTGAATTTTTAAATAATTCATTGGGCGGGATCAGCTTCTCATGGGATTTTGGAGATGGCTCCACCTCCACTGATGAAAACCCCACTCATCTTTATACACAAGTGGGAACCTATACCATTAAGTTGACGGCAATTGACTCTTCATCGTGCAACGTAATAGATGACACTTCATTTACCATCACGGTGAGTCCAATCCCGACAGCATCATTTTCCTATGATCCTACAGTTCCAAAAGAAAATACTTTTACCAATTTTACCAACCAATCAATTGGGGCAACACATTATACCTGGAGTTTTGGTGATGGCGATACTTCAAATGTGGAAAATCCCAAACATCTTTTCAATGCCACCGGTACTTATACAGTTTGCCTCAATGCCGCAAATGATGTGGGCTGCAGCGATGATACCTGTATCAATATTCAGGCGCTTGTTAAACCATTGGTGGACGTGCCTTCAGCTTTTACGCCAGGAAAATTTGGGCCGAATAGTATGATAAGAGTAGTGGGCTTTGGTATACAAAAATTAGACTGGTCAATTTATAACCGCTGGGGACAAAAAGTGTATGAAAGCAATAACCTGAAAGACGGCTGGGATGGAACATTCAAAAACAAACCACAGCCTATGGATGTGTATAGTTATACTTTATCAGTTACTTTTTCAGATGGAAAAAAGGTGGTAAAAACGGGTGACATTACCCTGTTACGATAAAATGAAATGACAAAGAAATTTAAAATATTATTTCTTTTTTGCTCATTCCTGTCAGCAGGAAGTTTCCAATATTCTAATGGCCAGGATTTGCATTTTTCACAGTTTTTTAATAATCCATTATTGACCAATCCTGCGAATACCGGATTTATTCCGGATGCAGATTACAGGCTGGGCGCTTCTTACCGCAATCAATATTCCAACATCATGACTGTCCCTTACAAAACAATGAGCATTTATGGGGATGCCCAGGTTTTCAGGGACCGGATTGAAACCGGCTGGATGGGCTTTGGAGGAGTTATTCTTCGTGATGTTGCAGGAAGTGGCAGCCTCACTTCCACTAAAATTTATGGTTCTGTTGCTTACCATCAGATGCTGGGCGGAAGCAGTTTGCTTACTGCCGGCTTTAATGTGGGTTGGGCGAACAAAAGAGTTGATCAAAGCAAGCTTACTTTCCCTGATCAGTTTGATGGAAAATTTTTTGATGTTACTTTACCCACTTCTGTTCAACTTTTGAACAATAGTGTTAGTTATTTCGATATGCAGGCCGGCATTAATTACGCTTATTTTCCTACAGCCAATATTTACATCAATGCGGGTTATTCCATTCACCATGTCAACAGGCCAAAAGAAACTTTTTTTGAAGAAGGGCTTTCCAGCAGGCTTGATATGCGGCATATCGGTTTTATCAATGGGATTTTTAAAGTAAACAGTATGGTGATTGTTAATCCTTCTGCTTATTATACAAGGATGGCCGATGCGAGCGAACTGGTAGCAGGGATGAGCGCTGCTTATAATCTTTCCGGTGATGGAACCAAACAAATTATCGCAGGTTTATTTTATCGGTATAATGATGCATTTATTCCGATGGTGGGCCTGGAGATCAACCACATGAGATTTACTTTTAGTTATGATATTACCGGCTCTTCCTTAAAAGCTTTCAATCATTCATTTGGCGCTGATGAATTCAATCTTCTGTATAAGGGAAATTATAATGTATTTAATGGCAATCGTCAACAAACACTTTGCCCCGTTTTTTAAAACTAAATTTGTTTTTAAACCTTCCCGCTTCATCTTTGCAGAAAAAGGAGATAGGAATTTTTTCCCCAAAAAAGTAAGCTCATGAATAAAAAAATTGCCATCATTGGTGGCGGTAATCTTGGTTCTGCGATTGCAGAAGGACTGTTAAAAAGCAAATTTTGTGAACCTTCAGATATCATTATTACAAAAAGGAGAATAGAAACGCTTCAGAAATTAAAAGAAAAAGGTGTAAAGATAATTTCAGATAATGCAGAAGCGGTTAGCAAAAGCGAGATCGTGATTCTTGCCGTAAAGCCTTACCAGGTAAGCGATGTGCTGCATAGTTTTAAAGCGAAGCTTACACAAAAACATATATTGGTTTCTGTGGTTACCGGTGTGCTGATTTCCGAATTGCATGAAATTATTAAAAAGAATATTCCTGTTTTCAGGGCAATGCCCAACACGGCGATTTCCATTGAGCAAAGCATGACTTGCCTCAGTTATACCAATGCTACTGAAGACCAGGCTTCTATTGTAGTAAAAATATTTTCGCCTTTGGGCAAAGTAGCAGTGATAGATGAAAAGCTTATGGAAGCTGCCACTATTTTGGGTGCGTGTGGAACCGCCTATGCGATGAGATTTATCAGGGCCAGCATTCAGGGCGGGATTGAAATTGGATTTGACGTAGCTACTGCCAGCCTGATCGTGGAGCAAACTGTAAAAGGCGCTGCTGAATTATTGATGCAAAAAGGGTCACATCCTGAGCAGGAGATAGATAAGGTAACCACTCCCAAAGGCTGTACCATCGCAGGTTTGAACGAAATGGAGCACCAGGGATTCAGCTCTTCACTGATAAAAGGAATTGCTGTGAGCTATAAAAAAATTGCAAAAAATTAGTTAAACACGGAATACGCTGATTAATTTTTTTCAATTTAATGAAGAAAAATAAAAATAAAAATCATCATTATTTGTTTGTTTACTGTAAAAAGTAAATGGATCAATTAGAAAAAATTTTCTAAAAATTACCTATGTTATATTTTAAGTGTTTTAATAAATTCATTTTCTTTTTTACGGTTGGTTTGGGTGCTTTCTTTTTAATTTTTTGGATAAAAAAACCAACAGGTTTGCAAAATGGAATGTGGAGAGCCACCATTCAAAGACAAGACGGCCATAAAATTATTTTTAATTTTTTATCGAAAGACAGTGCGGGTAAAAAAATTATTTATGTGATCAATGGAAAAGAACATTTGCTGGTGGACAGCATTGTAACCCGCGAAGATTCTGTATTTATCCAGATGCCTTTTTTTGAATCGGGGTTTAGAGCAAAAATTTTGGCTGACGGAAATCTACAGGGTGAGTGGGTAAAACACTATGGCAAAAGAATTCTTCGCTTGCCCTTTGAAGCGGAATATGACAATAGAAAAAGATTTGATGTTACCACGCCGCCCGCTGCAAATATTTCCGGAAAGTGGGTTTCTACTTTTAAAAGCGCTCATAAAACGTATACTTATGTAGCAGAATTTAAACAGAATGGCGTTCATTTGTCAGGAACGATTTTAGATCCTACGGGTGATTTTCGGTTTCTTGACGGAGTGGTTAGCGGAGACAGTTTAAAACTTTCCACTTTTGATGGCGCCAATGCGTATTTGTTAACTGCTAAAATTGATAATGCAAATACAATTTCCGGTGGCAAATTTTATTCAGGAGCCACCGGAACCCAGGAATGGAGTGCAGTTAAAAATGAAAATGCACCGTTGGCAGATCAGATGGAAACAACTAATTCAATCCCTGCGGGAGAAAAATTGGATTTTACTTTTCCTGACAGCGATGATGGCCAAATGGTTTCGATCAACGATGAAAGATTTAAAAATAAAGTAGTGGTCATCCAGATACTTGGTTCATGGTGCCCGAATTGCATGGACGAGACAAAGTTTTTAAGCGATTATTACAACAAAAACCATCAGAAAGGTTTTGAAGTAATAGGGCTTGCCTACGAACGAACCACAGATTTCAAAAGTTCCCAAAAAGCGCTTCTTCCTTTTAAAAAAAGGCTGGACGTAAAATATCCGATACTTATAACCGGGGTAGCCGTGGGGGATACCAATCTCACTCAAAAAACTTTGCCACAGATTGAAAAAATAAATGCTTTTCCAACTACGATTTTTATTGATAAGGAAGGAAATGTCAGAAAAATTGATGGTGGCTTTAACGGCCCTGCCACTGGCGCTTATTATACCAGGTTTAAAAAAGAATTTAATCAATTGATTGAAAAACTGCTTACAGAAAAATAATTATTATGAAGAAGTTGCAAATTTATTATGCCTTCATTTCCTGGCTATGACGGAAACATTAAAACAGATACAATTTTTTTGGAAACTATGTTTGCAAAGATTGACGATATTCAATTGAAAGAGTTTTTATTACCTTATTTAAAAAACTCTGATTACATAACAGCCGGCAAAAAGAAACAATTGCAATTATGAAATAAAAAATAATTGCAGCTAAAAAAAGAAAAAAATGAATGAACTTTTGATATTGGTAGATGAGAATGACAATGAAATTGGTTTGATGGAAAAAATGCAGGCTCATAAATCGGGCAGGCTTCACCGTGCTTTCTCGGTTTTTATTTTCAATTCAAAAGGCGAATTGTTGCTACAGCAAAGGGCCGACAATAAATATCATTCCGGTGGCTTGTGGACCAATACCTGTTGCAGCCATCCTGTTAATGGAGAAGAAATCAGTGCCACCATTAAAAAGCGGCTCAGGGAAGAAATGGGCTTAGAATGTAAGACCGGTTTTCAATTCAGGTTTATTTATAAATCTGAACTGGATAACGGATTGACCGAGCATGAAATGGATCATGTTTATTTCGGAACCACAGATGATAAACCGGTATTGAACAGGTCGGAAGCAAAAGACTGGAAATATATTTCCCTAAAAGATCTGGAAGAAGCGGTCCGTAAGAACCCGGAAAAATTTTCAGCATGGCTACAAATCTGTCTGCCGGAAGTGATGAAAAGAGTGGAAGAAAATAAAAATGCCTGATGTAGAAAAAATATATTATTTAAATGAAGAACCATTTTTTGGATGCTGCGGTAAAGTGAAAAAAATTTGTTAGCACATTGTTTATTGTGTTATGATAGAATCGCTCTCTGTTTGCCGGGAAAAAATTATCAGATCTTCCGCTTGATTACAATTTTTGATTTCATATTGTAACTTTTATTCTGCCTGGTTACTCTAACAGGTTGCAACCATTTTGCAAATGGAGGCTTAAAGCAGCCTCAATAAAAACTTAATCTATTTCAATTTATTTATTATGGCAGAATATCCAAACGAGGAACACGTAGTTAAAATCCTTAAAATAGAAAATGTAACGCATAACGTAAAGCGCTTTACACTCACTA
>JBIQMJ010000072.1:0-14962 GCA_044463445.1 Segetibacter koreensis | reverse complement strand
AATTTTATTAAAACAAAATCACTGGCATTTTTAAAACTTAACGATACTTTTGCAGGAATAAGTCGTGAATTGGCCAGAAAAATATTGAAGTATGGAAGCATTGACAAACCGCTTAAAATCAGTCGACAGGCGAAAGATGTCTTTTTGGGAGCGAATTTATTTGCCTGCTGTTTTTAAGGGAATGATAATTACATTAAGACATTTTTTTAAGAAAAAAGTAACCATAAATTACCCCGAAGAAGTAAGGCCTTTCAGCCCTGTTTTCAGGGGACTGCAAATTTTGAACAGGGATGAGGAAGGCAGGGAAAACTGCACGGCCTGCGGCTTGTGCGCATTGGCATGTCCGGCAGAAGCGATCACTATGGAATGTGCCGAAAGAAAGCCTGGGGAAGAGCATCTTTATCGTGAAGAAAAGTATGCGGCAAAATATGAGATCAACATGCTCAGGTGTATTTTTTGCGGATTGTGCGAGGAGGCCTGCCCGAAAGATGCAGTGTATTTAACTGAAACTTACGCGCCATCCAATTATAACCGGAAAGGCTTTGTGTATGGCAAAGAGGATTTGTTGATTCCTCACCCGAAAACAGATCCCGAAGGATTTGCCAGGGCAAGGGGAAGCAGAATTAATAATCCACAGGGGCATGGGAATGAGCATTGAAGGTTGGGGGTTTAGAGTTGAGGGGGTTAGACAGTAAACGAACAAATAATTAGTATTTCTGTTTTCTCAGAACTTTCCTTTTGGAAGGCAGGGAGGTCAGTAAACAAACAAATATTAAGAATTCTTTTTTTTAAATCTTCCTTTGGAGGGCAGGGAGGCAAACTTATAAAATGGAAATAACAAAAATTCTCTTCTGGTTCCTGTCAGCTTTGGCAATTGCAGGTGCTGTAGGTGTGATTGCCAGCAAAAATCCGATCTACAGCGTATTGTCCCTTATTGTTGTGTTCTTTGCCATTTCCGGTCATTATGTTTTAATGAATGCTCAATTTCTTGCCATTGTAAATATTATTGTCTATGCAGGAGCCATTATGGTATTGTTTCTATTCGTGATAATGATGATCAACCTGAACGCAGAAACTGAACCTGTCAAAAATATTTATATGAAAATGGCTGGCATCATTTCGGGGCTTACCCTGATGATTGTGCTCGTGGCAGCGCTTGCTCATTCTGAAAATGCAAATGTGATAATGAGAAAAGGGACAAGCATTGGCCTCACAGAAAATTTGGGTAAAGCGTTATTTAATAATTATGTGGTTCCTTTTGAAATTAGCAGTGTGTTGTTTTTGAGCGCAATGGTTGGCGCTATTTTAATTGGTAAAAAAGATACGGTAAAAGCAAAGAATGTATGAGGATCCAACTGATTATTTTATTCCTGCTTTCTTCCTTGTTGTTCAGCCAAAGTTCTTGGGCGCAGATTGATCTGAACAACCTGGATCTGAAAGATATTATTGGAAAGGTAATGTATGTTCAGAAAGGATTCGCTCCCAAATTTTCATTAGGAAAAACTCCAATTGAAAAAATTGAGAAAGTGCAGGAGATTCTTGGGTTAAAACAGAACACTGAAGTAAACCGGCTTTTTAAAACTTTCAAAACCGGGCGCATAATTTATAAAGCAGCAGCATACGCCGGAGGTGCAATTGTCGTTTATAGCCTGGTAAGAAAAGTGGAAAATTCAGTAAAATCGGAAAACTATAATACGGCTTTGTATTCAGGGATTTCGGCAGTAGGAACTGGATTGATCATTAAATTCTTAACGAAAGGCGCTTCTTATAAAGCAGTAGATATTTTTAATGGCATTGCCGTAAAAAAAATTAAAGATATATTTTCAATAGGGCCTGCATCCAATTTGGCAGGCGTTGGTTTGTATGTAAAATTGTAGTTATGGAGATTAAGTGGTATATATTTTTATCGTTGGCCTTGTTTTGTATAGGCATTATCGGCGCCCTGACGCGGCGGAATTCTATCATTGTTTTTATGTGCATAGAATTGATGCTGAACTCAGTGAATCTTTTACTGATAGCTTTTTCAAAAATGCAAATGGCTGCCCCGAATGCTTTTGCAACTTCTATGGCCACCAGCGCACAGATCTTTGTCTTTTTTATAATGATCGTTGCTGCTGCTGAGGTGAGCGTGGGTTTGGCAATCATTGTAATGTTATATAGAAATACCCGTTCCATTGATATCAATTTTTTAAACAGGTTAAAAAACTAATCTTCTTTTCTATTATTGAAAATGAAATAAATATTCTTAATTTTTAAACGCTGGCGCATTAGGTTTATGGATGCAATTCAACTTATTTATTTAATTCCACTTCTTCCTCTTCTTGGCTGTCTCATTAATGGATTCGGAAGGAATGCTTTGTCAAAGCCGGTTGTAGGTTTTATCGGCAGTTTGGTTGTTTTTATTTCTTTTTGCCTTAGCGTTTGGGTGTTTTCTGCTGTTTCAGCCGAAGGATTTACGACACAAAATGTTGCTTATTTCAATTTTATCAATGTAGCCAAACTACATATTCCTTTTGAATTCCAGGTAGACCAGCTTACGGCAATTTTCCTTTTGATCATTACCGGCGTTGGTTTTTTAATTCATGTATATTCCATTGCCTACATGAAAGATGAGACCCCTTCTGGTTTTGGAAGATACTTTTCTTACCTGAATCTATTTGTGTTTTCAATGTTGATCCTTGTCCTTGGCGGCAATTACGTGATCATGTATATTGGATGGGAAGGAGTAGCGCTCTCCTCTTATCTCCTGATCGGGTTTTGGTTTAAGGATGATGCCAATAACAGCGCCGGAAAAAAGGCTTTTGTAATGAACAGGATAGGAGACGTAGGTTTCCTGCTGGCGATATTTTGGATGATTTCATTGTACGGAACAGTTTCCTATCATGAATTGTACAATCCCGAAAACGGAATAATTACAGCACTTTCTTCCGTCAATTCTCCGGCAATCGTTGGAATCACTTTACTTTTTTTCCTGGGTGCGGCAGGAAAAAGTGCGCAGATTCCTTTATATACCTGGCTTCCGGATGCAATGGCCGGCCCGACTCCTGTGTCTGCTTTAATCCATGCGGCAACGATGGTAACCGCCGGTGTGTATTTGATCGCGCGGAGTAATATTTTATATGCACTTGCACCCACTTCCCTTGCTGTGGTCGCTGGAATAGGATTAGCTACTGCTATCTTCGCGGCAATTATCGCTTTAAAACAAAATGATATAAAAAAGGTGTTGGCTTATTCTACAGTCAGCCAGTTGGGATATATGTTTTTAGGCCTCGGAGTAGGTGCGTTTTCAGCGGCCGTATTTCATGTAATGACTCACGCATTTTTCAAGGCGCTTTTATTTTTGGCCGCTGGTTCTGTCATTCATGCAATGGGAGGCGAACAGGATATTACCAAAATGGGTGGTTTAGGGAAAAAAATGAAGATCACCTATGTTACCTTTTTGATTGCCTGCCTTGCTATAGCCGGTATTCCGCCTTTTTCCGGATTCTTTTCAAAAGATGAGATTTTGTCCGCGGCTTATGCACAAAGTCCTTTGTTATACATTCTTGGTTTTGGCGGCGCATTGCTTACCGCCTTTTATATGTTCCGTTTGCTGGCGATGACTTTTAAAGGAAAATTCAGAGGCACTGAAGAGCAAGAGCATCATCTTCATGAAAGCCCCGCCACCATGACGGTGCCACTGATTATTCTTGCGGTTCTTTCTGCCGTGGGAGGCTTCCTTGGAATACCGGAAACATTTGTAAAGGATGGTAATCTCATTGATAAATTTCTTTCCCCGGTATTCGAGCATTCGAGACAGTATATTTCTGTTACTGAATTGCCACATCAAACAGAACTTATTTTATTGATCGTTTCTTCAGTATTGGTAATTATTGTTTCTATCTGGGCCTACAACAAATTTAAAAATTATTCATCACCGGTATCTGAAAGTGGTTTGGCTAAGATCATCAGAAACAAATTTTATGTGGACGAAATATACGATGCGGTTTTTGTAAGGCCCTATAATTCCCTGTCTGCTTTTTTAAATAATGTTTTTGATAAGAAGGGTGTAGACGGCATTGTGAACGGCGTAGGAAAAACAGTGAATTACGGAAGTCGCCAGTTAAGATTATTGCAAAGCGGCCAGGTAGGTTCCTATCTGCTGTTGATGGTTATCGGATTATTGATCTTATTTATTATTCAATTGTTTACAAAATAATATTAATGCTGGGTACATACTATACTTTTCCTGAATTGTTGATCTGGATACCTTTTATCACAGGGCTGATTGCTTTTTTTATTAATAATGGCAAAAGCGTTAAGACTTTTGCAGTCATCTCTTCCTTAATTACATTAGTTGTCTCTGTTATTAGTTTATTTTATACAGATGTAGTTCATCATCCCGAATATTTTTATTACAACAACGTTTCTTATGTCTGGATGCCTTATATAGGTTCCAGCTTTTCTGTGGGTTTGGATGGATTGGGATTTCTTCTCACTTTCCTTACATCTCTGGCTTTCCCATTGGTATTTCTGGTAGTGGGAAAGAATGAACATAAGAATCCCGGTGCTTTTTTCGGTCTGCTGTTGTTGGCCCAGGCTGGAATGGTGGGTGTATTTGTGGCTACCGATGCCCTGTTGTTTTATTTTTTCTGGGAATTGGCGCTGATTCCATTTTACTTTTTATGCAGCAAATGGGGAGAAGAAAAAAGAGTACAGGCAACTTTTAAATTCTTTGTGTATACATTTACTGGCTCACTTTTGATGCTCATTGGAATTATTTACGTGTATTTACATGCTCCTGCTCTTTCGCCGGATTCGCCTCATTCCTTTTCCTTAAACGCTTTCTATAGGGCAGTCCTGTCTTCTGATCAGCAGGAATGGGTTTTCTGGCTCTTCTTTATTGCCTTTGCCGTAAAAATTCCGTTATTCCCATTTCATACATGGCAACCACTCGCTTATGAGCAGTCAAATTATTCTTCCACAATGGCCATGAGCAGTGTGATGGTGAAGATGGGATTATTTGGAATGATACGTTGGCTTCTTCCGATTTTTCCGCTGGCACTCGCCAAATACGATCATTTTATAATAATTCTTTGCATTTTTGGTTTGCTTTATGCAAGCTGTATTGCCTTATATCAGAATGATCTTAAAAAATTTGTTGCATGGTCTTCTATTGCCCATCTTGCATTGATTGGTGCGGCAATTTTTGCCGGTAATAATTTTGGAATGCAGGGTGCCATACTTGAATTATTGAATCATGGAATTAATATCCTTGCCTTGTGGATTGTAATAGATATTATCGAAAAGAAAACAGGCGTCAGAAAGATTTCAGAATTGAGCGGGCTGGCTGGTAAATCGCCTTCACTGGCTATTTTCCTTGTGATCATTGCATTTGCCAACATCGCGCTTCCTCTTTCCAATTCGTTCATCAGTGAATTTTTAATGCTGAACGGCCTGTTTGATGTAAATAAATGGTATGCTGTCTTTGCAGTATTGGGTATTGTGCTTTCAGCAGTTTATATTCTAACCATGGTACAAAAAACATTTTTTGGAAAAACCAATGAATTGGTAGAAAAAGCCGGAAAAATGAATGCAGCACAATATATCGTTTTGCTGGTGTTGGTGATTGCTATTTTGTTCCTTGGAATATACCCCGGGCCGGTGATTCATCTTACGCAATCAAGTGTTTCAGATGTGCTCGGAAGAATTCATTAAGGAAATGATTTTAAAATTTGGGTTTTAAAAAAGGTTAAACAGGAATTTAGTTTTATATAACCGTAAAATAAATAGCCTTTGGCTGTTGGAATTACATTATGAACGCAATTATTTTAAGTGCACTTTGGGGAGTAGTAATGATGTTTGGAGGCATGTTTTCTAAAAAAAGCACGACGCCGAAATATTGGGCTATAGCGGGTATCATAATTATACTTGCCGCCAATATTTTGGAATTTTTTGGATACTCCTTTTTTAATGTTGACACAAAGGGAATGTTGCGTTTTGATTCTTTCGGTTTGACATTTAATTCCATTTCTTTTATTTGTACGTTGCTTCTCTTTTTATTGAATGGGAAAGATTTTGAGAAGATCGGGAGCCATGTCTCAGAATATTTCTGCCTGATCTTTTTTGTGCTATGCGGCTTATCAATTTTATCTTCCTTTAATACCTTACTCCTGTTGTTCCTCGGGATAGAAATTCTTTCTATTCCCCTTTACATCCTGACCGGAAGCGACAAGCGCAACCTGAAAGGCAATGAAGCTTCTCTGAAATATTTTTTAATGGGGAGTTTTTCAACAGGAATTATGCTTATGGGAATTGCTTTAATTTATGGAGGAAATAGTTTGGGTTCTTTTTATATTGATGCCATTAATTTGGGAAACGGCAAGCTCTCTGTAATGTTGGGTGCAGGATTGGTTCTGATGCTCGCGTCAATGGCTTTCAAAGTGTCTGCGGCTCCGTTCCATTTCTGGGGACCTGATGTATATGACGGCGCTCCGTCGGTAATCACTTCTTTTATGATGACGGTTGCAAAAGTGGCCGCTTTTATTGCTTTTTTCAAACTTTTTTCTTCTTCATTTGGGAAGATGCAAATTCAATGGCAAACATTGATTGTAATTATCACGGCCGCCACTTTGCTGATAGGAAACGTCACCGCTGTTTTCCAGATAAGTGTAAAAAGAATGCTTGCCTATTCCAGTATTTCCCATGCGGGCTTCATGATGTTTACTTTATTTGCTTTGAATCAAACCGCCAGGGAAGGTTTATTACTTTACAGCGCTGCTTATTCTTTGGCTACCATTGGCATTTTTGCAGTGGTAATTAAGATGGCTGATTATTCTATTGAAGGGTTTAACGGGCTTGGTAAAAAACAACCTGTATTGGCATTTACTTCTGTCATTTTTCTTTTGTCACTCACCGGAGTTCCGTTAACGGCAGGATTTACCGCCAAATTTTACGTGCTGATGGCTGCCGTAAAAGATGGACATCAATTGTGGCTGGTTATATTCGCAGTTATTTGTGCCGCAATAAGCGCTATTTACTATTTCCGCGTAATCCAGGCTATTTATTTTAAAGAACCTGTGCCCGGAGTAAATGATAATATCCAGGTTACTTCTTCTTTCAAATGGCTGTTACTCATTACCGCAGGCCTCATTATTTTATTGGGCATTCTTCCCGGGCTGGTGATTGATTGGCTGTATTTTTAATTATCAAAGTCAACCAAACCACCAGCCGCCAAATAAATTTTCCTCTTTTTGTTTTGATTAGAAAATTTTTTCTAATTCCCGTCTTTTGAATTGATAAAATATTCTGGTTTACCAGTAAAACGGAAATACTTCAAATCCTTATTTTATCATAAGGGTAATAGTTCATCCTGAAGCAGTAAACCAATCAATAAGTCAAATTTTTATTTGAATTTTCGCTGGCCGGATTTGCATAAAGGGCCGGAAAGATCAAATTGAAACATTTTGTTAAGATTTTGATACATCCTGAACAGGTCTTTCCTGATATTTTATTTTCCTTTACAAAGTCAATTTTTGATTAATGCTTGATATAACACTACTGAAGGATTACCCTTTAAATTATTGGTCTCAAAAAAAATAGCAACTCCTGAATGAGTATCAATACCAGAGAAAGAAAGTAAAAATTTATTGAATTGCAAAAAGTAAATTATCAGGCAGAAGATGGGTTGGCAACCTGTTTTAAAATTTGTTTTGGTATGAATTATTTATTACAAACTAAATCACTGAAAATGAAAAAATGCCCGCAAATTCTATTTGCAGCGCCCCACAAAGGAGAACAAAAAATTAACCGGCCGCCTTTATGGCGAAAAATACTTTTGTTTTCTTTTCTTGCCTTGTTGGCTTTTGCTTCAAATGCGCAGGAAAAAATAACCATTTCCGGAAGAGTAACCGACACTTCCGGGGCGCCCATTCAAAGCGCAACGGTGGTAGCCGGAAATTCCAAAAAGGGTGTGCTTACTGACAAAAATGGCCAATATTCTTTGACAGTAACCCCTTCCGATAAATTTATTACCTTTTCAATCGTTGGAATGGAACCGGTAACCAGGGCAATCAGCGGGCAAACCACTATTGACATGGTTTTAGTTCCTTCCAATACCAATCTGAATGAAGTGGTAGTGGTGGGTTATGGCACTCAGAAAAAGCAATCCTTAACCGGAGCGATCTCTACAGTCACCAGTAAAGATATTGATCGTGTTCACGGAGGGTCAACCGTGAGTACCACACTCGCAGGCAAATTGCCGGGTGTTACTTTCCGCCAGGCTGAAGGCCGGCCGGGCGCTTCTGCGGCTATTCAGATTCGTAATATGGGCAGTCCTCTTTATGTAATAGATGGAATTCAGCAGGATGAAGGCCAGTTCAATAACCTTGCCCCTAATGATGTCGAAAGTGTTACGGTATTAAAAGATGCTTCTGCAGCTATTTATGGAGTTAGAGCTGCAAACGGTGTGGTGGTGGTGACCACCAAAAAAGGACGGACAGGACGGAATAACATTAATGTAAATGCCTACAACGGATGGCAGAGTTTTTTCCGTTTCCCCAAAGTGGTAACCAATACACCAGACTTTTTATATTATAAAGCAGATGCGCAAATCAATTCAGGTGGCTTCAAATATAGCGATACCGGGTGGGTTCCACAGACAGGAATCTCTGCACAGGATTTGATGGATGCAAAAAACTTAACTAATCCGATTTACAGGAGCTTTAACTGGAGGGATTATGTTTTAAATAATAACGGTGCGCCGTTAAATTCTGTTAACGTAAACATCAGCGGCGGGTCTGATAAAGTAAATTATTATGTTTCGGGAACCAATTTGTACCAGAATTCAGTTTTGGGAAAAGAATATAATTTTAACCGCACCAATATTCAATCCAATGTAACCGCTAAATTGACCAATGGCTTAAAAGTGGGATTTGATATCAATGGGCGTGTAGAAACAAGGAGAAATCCTGGCGTGCCCGGTGGTGATGATTACTTCCTGGCAAGATTGGCGGTATTAAGGAATACGCCCCAGGAACGGCCTTATGCAAATGATAATCCTGCTTATCTGAATGACCTTGGCGACCACCTGGAATCTAATTATGCATTTTTGAATGATCATCTTTCCGGTAAATTCCGCTCAGACTGGCGTGTGATTCAGACCAATTTTCATATTGATTGGGATCTGCCATGGGTAAAGGGATTGACCATCCGTGGATTGGGTTCTTATTACTTAGCCGATGAATTGGAAAACAACCAGGAATATACTTATGATGCATACACTTATATTGACAGCACCTATAAAAGAACTGGGGGCGCTACCAATCCATGGCGCGACAGGGAGCAAATAAAGCACATCAACACCACATTACAACTGCAGGCCGCTTATAATAATTCTTTTGGAAAAAGCACTATTGGGGCTACATTGGTTGCAGAAAGAATAAAAGAGCACTATTTAAGAAACTGGCTACACGCCAATCCTCAATCCAATTTTATTCCGCTGGTTACGTATCCGATTATCGATCGATATACTGATGAGGATAATACAACAGCCCGTATCGGATATATTGGCCGTATTACTTATAGCTACGATAACAAGTACATAATCGAAGGCTCTGCAAGGCGTGATGCTTCTTACTTATTTGCCCCGGGACATCAGGTAGGCTATTTTCCAGGTGGATCTGTAGGTTGGAGAATAAGCGAAGAACCGTTTTTTCAGGCAATGCTTGGGAATAAAACGAACGTGATCAGTTCTTTAAAATTAAGGGCTTCTTATGGTATTTTGGGCGACGACCGAAATCCTTATGATGTAAACCAACCTATTGTTGCACAATTTGCATTTCTTTCAGGATATAATTATGGCACACAGGGAAGTGCAATTTTGGATGGAAAAATAATTCCTGCTTCAAGGGATAAGGGCGTACCCGTCACTACCCTGTCATGGCTAAAAAGTAAAATAACGGATGTCGGCATGGACTTCTCTTTGCTTAACGGAAAACTTTCCGGAACATTTGATTGGTTTTACCGGAAACGAACCGGCTTGCCGGGGTCCAAAAACGATGTGTTGCTTCCTGAAGAAGTTGGGTACGAACTGGCAGATCAGAATATAAATTCTGATGCGCAATATGGTGAGGAAGGTTCTTTAAATTATTTTGGACGAGCGGGTAAAGTAAACTTTACGGTAGGCGGTAATCTATCCTATGCCCGGTCTAAATTTCTTGACTCCTATAATCCATTGTTTAATAATTCGTGGGATCAATATAGGAATTCCGGAGAACAACGATTTACGGATAAAGACTGGGGCTACATTTATATCGGACAGTTTAAATCCCAGGATGAAATCAATAATTACAAAGTGGATATTGATGGACAGGGAAACCGAACCTTGCTTCCGGGCGATCTGATTTATAAGGATATCAACGGAGATGGAAAAATTGACGGCTATGACCAGCGGCCGATTAGCTACCGTTATGGCGCTCAACCCCAGATAAATTTCGGATTTAATTTCTCTTTGGCTTATAACAATTTCGATTTCCATGCTGATTTCTCCGGTGCATCAGGATTTTCATGGTTCCAGAACTGGGAACAAAGATGGGCTTTCCAGAATAATGGAAACCTGAATGCAATTTTTGAAGACAGGTGGCACAGGGCAAATATCTACGATCCCAACAGCGCGTGGATTGCCGGTAAATATCCTCCGAACCGGTATAATCCCGGATTTGGGCATAGTGATTATCGCACCCAATCTACATTTTGGTTACATAACGTGACCTATTTCAGAGCCAGAACTATTGAGTTAGGGTATTCATTGCCTCAATCCCTTTTGCAGAGAGTGAAAATACAATCTGCAAGGGTTTACATAAATGGCTATGACCTTTTCTCAATTGATAACCTTGCCAGTTACGGTGTGGATCCTGAAACCGTGGACGATAATGGTCTTCAGTTTCCTCAGAACAGGGTAATCAACGTAGGTATTAATCTTTCTTTATAAAATTCAAATCAGGAAATAAAAATAATTTCAATGAAAAAGAGATTTTCAATAATACTCATAGCGATGGTGATGGTTACCGTCTGGGGATGTGAAAAAGACAGCTCCTTCCTCGACGTGCAGCCAAACACTTTCTTAACCAATGACCAGGTTTTTAGTGATCCTAAACTGGTGCTCTCTGTTCTTGCTGATTTATACAACAGGCAGGTGGATTTCAGCGGGCTTGATAATGGATGGAGATCTTTTGCCGACTTTAGCGAGAGCTTCCCTTCAGAGAACGGAAGCGCTTATATAGTGCAAAGAACAGGATGGAGCTATGGCGAATGGGGGCTTGATTGGTCTGGTAGTTATCAATACATCCGTGATCTTAACCTTTTCCTTCAGCGTGACAGCGCTGCTGAAAAACTTTCGGATGCCGATAAGGCAAGATTTTATGCAGAAGGCCGTTTCCTCAGGGCTAACTTCTATTTTGAAATGACCAAAAGATATGGAGGTGTGCCACTGATCCTGCAGCCATTAACTTACGACTATAGCGGTAAAGTAGATTATCTACAGATTCCGAGGGCTAAGGAATCAGAAATGTATGATTTTATCATCAGCGAGGCCGAGGCAATAAAGAATGATCTGCCTGCCGACATTGGCGTAAAATCAAGGGCCAGCAAAGGCGCCGCACTTGCTATGGAGTGCCGGGCTGCATTATATGCCGGTTCGATTGCCAAATATGGCGCTACTACTCCACAGGTTTCGTTGCCCGGCGGCGAGGTAGGAATTCCTGCTTCCGATGCGGATGGCTATTATACTATAGCATTGAGAGCTGCTAAAGAGCTTGTAGATGGCGAAGCTGGTCCCTATAAATTAAAGACGGCGCCTGATGGTTCCAGCATGGCCCAACTATCAGACAATTTTGCCAATGTATTTCTCGATAAGAACAGCCCTGAAACTATCTTTTTTGAAGATTTTCAGCAAGGGGGGAAAACCCATGCCTTCACAACCAACGATCAGCCGTATTCTTTCTCTGATGAAGGAGGCGATGCCGGAAGGTTGAATCCCTCATTAAACCTGGCAGAGAATTTTGAAAAGATAGATAATACTTTTGCCCCTTTTGCCACTACTACCAGCTTCGGCGCTCCGATTATTTACGACAACATACAGGACATCTTTGCTGACAGGGATGCGCGTCTTGCAGGTACCATTCTTCTTCCCGGAGGCAAATTTAAAGGGCAAACCGTTGATATTTGGGCAGGATATCGCTTACCTGATGGGTCTATTGTTACCAGCGATCAATCGGGGCATTTAAAATCTATTGTTTCTGGTGGACCTGAAGTGCAGGTAGTGGGCGCTGATGGCCCCATTAATGGACTTGAACTAAGAACCCAAACCGGTTTTTATATCCGTAAATACCTAGACCCGACTGTAGGTTCAGGAAGAAGGGGCCAGGGAAGTGAAGTAGCGTTTATCCGCTATCGTTTTGGGGAAGTATTACTGAACGCTGCGGAAGCTTCTTTTGAATTGGGAGATAAAACCACAGCAGCTATGTATTTGAACATGGTAAGGGCAAGAGCCGGATTAACCACTCCGCTGACTGAAGGCGACATTACCTTTGACCGTATCGTTCATGAACGCAAGGTGGAACTGGCATTTGAAGGGCTCTATTTTTATGACATGAAACGCTGGCGCCTGGCTACTGACCGTTGGGATGGAGTTCCGACTACTTTGAATGACCTGAAAAGCAATATTGGAAGCGCTACCAAACACAGCACGCAACCGTGGGGGCTTTGGCCATACAGGCAGTATGATCCTGCAAACCCGGATAGTTATAAGTGGGTATTTAAGGAAACGCTTCCTGCATTGGTTTCGGGGGTGAATCGTTTTCTGCTGGGAAATTATTATACACAAATTCCTGATGGAGAGATAGCGGCAAACCCGGCCATTGTAAGACAACCCAATCAATAATTATTCTTAAAATCAAAATCATGAAACATATTTTTAAATATTTATTTATCGCGGGAATACTTTTTTCTTTTGCTTCCTGCAAAAAAGATAATTATGCGCCTCCGGGTTCATTTTTAACCGGCAGACTTGTCTACCAGGGAGATTCGATCCAGGTGGAAAGAAACCAGGTTCCTTACCAGTTGTATCAATTTGGATTTGGAAAAGTGGGACCAATCAGTGGTACTTTTGAGCAAAATGGCAGTTATTCTCAGGCGCTTTTTGATGGTAATTACAAATTAATTATTCCCAACGGCCAGGGGCCTTTTATGTGGAAACAGGATGCAAACGGCAACCCGGATTCTATTTCTATAACCATGAAGGGGGATCAGACAGTGGACCTTGAAGTAACTCCGTATTACATGCCGAGAAATGAAATGGCATCTACCACCGGAAGAAACATACATGCCAGCTTTAATACAGAACAGATTATTAGAGGTGCTAATGCAAAAAATATTGAGTTTGTAGGAGTTTTCGTAAATAGAACCCAATTTGTTTCCCGGGGAGATCAGGTTGCTTCCAGAATTTACGCGAAAGATGCAATTCTTGATAGTAATAAAATTGAGTTTACCAAATTTATGCCTTTTACTGCTCAGCTTCAAAACCAATATTTTGTCCGGTTGGGAATAAAGATTTCGAATGTAGAGGATATGATTTTTACCCCCATATTAAAAGTGGATTTGGGCGAGATTGCGAATTACAAAAGAACGGAAGCAGAAGATGGAAAATTAATTGGGAATGCCACAGTTGATAGTTCTGGCAGCCCAATTTATGTAAAAAATATAACTGCCGTTGGAGACGGAATTGATGTTTCTATAAATGCTCCTGCATCGGGAACTTATGTTATTAATATAGGAGGAGGAACAGATATAAATGGGACTACTCAAAGTGTTTATATTGATGGGAATATAGCTTCGGCTAAAACTGCCTTATACCCAAAACAGGGAAGTAAAAACTTTGATGTAACAGAAGTTCTTTTTGATTTATCAGCAGGGGATCATATAGTTAATATCAGAAAGTTGGCTACGGACACTGGTGAAGCCAATATTGATTATATTGATGTTTTTATGCTAAAGAAATAAAAAAAATCTTTTCCGGTTAAATAATTAGTCCTTTTGAAAAACCGGGAAGGCAACAAAGCCTTCCCGGTTTAAGGAAAATTATTTTTTTTAAGGATGGCTGCATTGAATGCATTTTCAAATAAACTAAACATAAGAGAGCGGATATTTATTTTATTTAAAAATTAAGTTCTCTTGATACATTAAAATCGAACTTATGAAGAGACTTAATCTGTTATTCATTATCCTTCTTTCTGCCTCATTCTCAAATGCCCAAAAGGTAGACTGGAAAATGATCCCCGGCCATATAACCACTCAATGGGCTGCTGATGTGAATCCGGCCAACACGCTTCCAGAGTATCCGCGACCGCAGATGCAAAGAAGCGATTGGCAGAACCTGAATGGGCTTTGGCATTACTCTATCATTCCTGTTTCTGATAATGATGTAATCCCTTCTGCTTTCCAGGGAAAAATCCTGGTTCCTTTTGCAGCAGAATCTGCTCTTTCAGGCGTAAGCAAAACTGTAGGAAAAGATAGTATTCTCTGGTATCAGCGCGGTATAACGGTTACGGATAAACGAAAAAGGAAAAGAGTATTACTTCACTTTGGCGCTGTTGACTGGAGGAGTGATATTTATGTGAATGGAAAAAAGATAGGCCGCCATGAAGGAGGTTATGATCCTTTTACTTTTGATATTACTGATGCCCTGAAGAAAGGAACCAAACAAACACTTGCTGTTCGTGTTTGGGATCCTACCGATGAAGGTCCACAGCCTCATGGAAAACAGGTGGTTCACCCGAGGGGCATCTGGTACACTCCTGTAACCGGTATCTGGCAAACGGTTTGGCTGGAAACGGTGCCTGATACTTATATTGCTTCCATGAAACAAACACCTGATATTGATAATAAAAATATCACTGTCAGTGCTTTTGTAAAAAATATGAAACAG
>JBIQMJ010000071.1:0-15226 GCA_044463445.1 Segetibacter koreensis | reverse complement strand
GGATTGGCAACTACCACCACAGTGACCTTAACAGGCCTTAACGCTCCTTCAGGCACGATGGCTGCGGATGATGCCAAGATGGGGGTGGTTGCCTGGGAAGGAGATGCAAACCTGTCGGGCGATTTTTTAAAGATCAATGGCAACGCTTTTTCAAATGCAACCAATGCAGTTAACAATCCGTGGAATGGCACTATTACAGATAATGGGAAACACGTGACCACCAAGTATCCCAATTATACCAACCAAATGGGCATTGATATTGATATATTCAATGTAGGAACTGGTTATGGCATTTTACCTAATGCCAATTCTGTAACACTACAGTTTGGAACCGAACAGGATCAATATTATCCGGGGGTTTTCACTTTCACTATTAACATGAAAGACCCTACTATTACCTTAGACAAAACCGTTGCAGATGCCAATAAAAATCATTTGGCTGAAAGTGGTGAAACACTTACCTACACTCTAAAAGGATCTAATAATGGCATTGGGAATGCCAATAATGTAATAGTTTCAGATACTTTACCCTCTACAGTTACTTATAAACCCGGGACTTTACAAGTGATCAGTTCCCCTGGCATTTCTCCGGGATTGCAGTCTGACCAGGCCGGGGATGATTTTGCTGAATTTGTTTTAAAAAATGGCCTCCAGGCTATTTCTTTCAGAATTGGCACTGGCGCTACTGCTTCAAAAGGGGGCACACTCGCTGCCGGTGAATCTTATGAAGTCCAATTCCAGGTAACAGTTAATGATCCGGGAAAGAGTCTTCCCGTTCCTTCCATCATGAACATTGCCCGCGTCACTTCCGAGTCAGATGCCGGCGTTAAGTTTGTGGACGATGGCACTGCGATTATCAATCCGGAAGCAGGGCCCATGCCCGTAACGCTGACACGTTTTTCAGCTAAATTATTAGATCAGGGCCAGGTGGAGGTGAATTGGGCCACATCAATGGAAATTAACTGTAGCCGTTTTGTTTTGCAAAGAAGTTATGACGGAATTATTTTCAACGATGTGCAAACAATTGCCGGAAACGGAACTACCAATTTGCTCCATGCCTATTCTGTGATAGACGATTTACATTATTTCACGGGCAACATAGCTTACTACCGGTTGAAGCAAATTGATTTAGATGCAAAAGAAAATCTTTCCAAAATAATTACAGTCAAATTAAAAGCCGCAGCAGGGCAAATCACTGTTTCACCCAATCCTTTTTCTGATCATATCAATATCAACACACAATGGGATAATGCAGAGATAGTAACAGTTTCGATTTTTAATGTACAGGGAAAAATGGTTGCCGTAAAACAAGTTTCGGTTACTAAAGGAAATAATGATATTAGAATGGATAATCTTCCCAGCCTTCCGCCTGGCAATTATTACCTGCAACTAGTATCGACCAATCAAAAAATTGTTCAGAAGATCACTAAATAATTAAGTCGTGAATCCCTTGCTAAAGCCATCTTTACCGATGGCTTTTACTTTTTTTGCAAAATAAAAATCACCGTTTTTTATGACTTTACTGACCTGGCTCTGTGGAGCGCTTCAAAAAGGCTTGATTGTTGCGGAGCAAAACAGGAATTCATCTTTTATGTTTATTTACTTCAAACAATAATGAACCGTATATTTAAATTAAAAACAAAATGAAGATTAAATCTTTAGGAAATCAGGGAGTGGAAGCCTCCCAAATGGGGCTCGGCTGCATGGGCATGAGCGAATTTTATGGCGAGAAAAATGATCGTGAATCCATAAAAACCATTCAAAAAGCTTTTGAAATGGGAGTTACATTTTTTGACACTGCTGATATTTATGGGCCGTTTATAAATGAAGAATTAGTAGGAAAAGCCATCGCCCCTTTTAGAAAAGAAATAACCCTTGCTACCAAATTTGGGATATTAAGAGATCCGAAAGATCCGAAAAAAAGAGGGGTAAACGGAAAACCTTCTTATGTAAAAAGCGCCTGTGAAGCCAGTTTGAAGCGATTGAACGTGGAAGTAATTGATTTGTATTATTTGCACAGAAAAGATCCTGGGACCCCAATTGAAGAAACAGTAGGCGCTATGGCAGATTTGGTAAAGGAAGGAAAGGTAAAAGCGATAGGCCTGAGCGAAGTAAATGCCGAGACGCTGAAAAAGGCGCACAACACCTTTCCGCTGACGGCTTTGCAAACAGAATACAGCCTGTGGAGCCGCGAACCGGAAGATGAAATCATTCCTACCTGTGAAGAATTAGGTATTGCATTTGTGGCATACAGTCCGCTCGGCCGTGGCTTTCTTACGGGGCAGATCAAGAAATTTGAAGATTTTGACCAGGATGATTTCAGAAGAAATTCGCCACGCTTTATGGGAGAAAATTTTGATAAAAATCTTGAGCTTGTGAAAAAAATAGAATCAATTGCAAAAGAAAAAGATTGCACTCCGGCACAATTAGCCCTCGCATGGGTGATGACGCAAAATGAAAATATTTTTCCTATCCCGGGCACTAAAAAAATAAAATATGTAGAAGAAAATGTGAAAGCCATAAATATTGAATTGTCTCCGGAAGACCTCCAGCAAATAGAAAATATTTTTCAAAAAAATGCAGCGTCAGGTATGCGCTATCCTGAAGCATCAATGAAAACAGTCAATTTATAAAATTAAAATTCAAAGATTATAAAACAGGTTCAGAAAATTATATTACCAATGTTGGCTCTGCTTTTTTCAGGAAATATTTTTGCACAAAATGTTTCTATCGGCGTAAGGGGTGGAATAAGCATTCCAAATTTGACAGCAGGAGGCTCTGAAAGCAATCCGTTAAATACCGGTTATAAATCACGGCTGGGTGGCGATGCAGCTATATTTGCTGAATTTAACATCACACCCGTATTTTCGATTCAACCGATGATTGAATATTCTTCGCAAGGCGGTAAGAAGGAGGGTATGCAGGCTTTTCCAACCCCGGCACAATATGCGCCCATGTTTCCACAGGGAGTGCCTACTTATTTATATGCCAATTTTAAAAGTGAAGCGAAGCTGAATTATCTGTTAGTTCCGGTGCTCACAAAATTTGGATGGGATATTCACAATTCACCTTTAAGAATTTACGTGGATGCAGGGCCATTTGCAGGTTTTTTGCTTTCTGCTCACCAGGCGCTGAATGGAACCAGCATTATTTATATGGACCCGAAAGGGCAGCAGCCGTTATCTTCGGAGCCGCAATCTTTTGATTCAACTAAAAACATAAAAGATCAACTGAACACATTCAATTTCGGTATCTCAGGAAATATTGGCGTGGCTTATCATTTTAAAAACAGCAGCATTTTTATTGAAGGAGGTGGCAATTATGGATTTTTAAATATTCAGAAGGGAAGTGAGAATGGGAGAAATCAAACAGGTGCAGGAACGGTAGATATCGGATACGTTTATCGTTTTTGAAAACAAAAAAAATTAAGGATGGATCAATTTATAGGCAGCAGGTAGTATTTCGATTGAAAAAAGATTTGAAGTCTCCGCAGGATCTCCGTCAATATGAAAAGAGGCCAGCTTTGGATTCTCAATTTTTAATTTTTTAGCTTGAAAATAAAGAATATTTTTGGGCTTGAATTTTATTGATTGGAAACTCTGTGCCTTTCCTGCTAATATCTGCTCAATAAAAGATAAAACTACTTTGGGTTTCCAGGATTTTTTTACGATCACTATATCCAACAACCCATCGCAAACACTTGCTTTTGGCGCTACTTTAAAATTATTACCAAACTGGTTGCTGTTGGCAATGCAGATCAAAAAAGCCTCTACCTCTATTCTTTCCCCTTCCACTTCCACCGCGAATGGATAGGTCTTTGCAGAACCGTAATTTCTCAAAGCAATTCTTGTATAAGATTGCAAACCGCGTTTTTGCGACCCGGCAAAATCATGTGCTACTTTAGCATCAAACCCCAGACCGCAGACATGAGCACTCACTTCATTGTTGATCAGAAAAACATCAGTAGCGCTGGATTTACCTGCTAAAATCACCTCAATAGCCTTGTCCACGGATTTAGGAATGCCCACTGTTCTTGCCAAACCATTTCCTGAACCAAGCGGAATAATTCCCACATTTACTTCCACATTCAGAACCGCAGATACAATATGCCTTATGCTTCCATCGCCGCCGGCAATGGCAATATCCGTTATTTTTTCATTTAGGATTTTATCATGCAAAAAATTATAATCCCCATCTTTAGAAGTAAATAAAATTTCGAATGAAATATTCTGCTCACCACATTTTTTGATGATCTTTTTTTCAAGATCTATCTTGTTTTTCATGCCTGAAACCGGGTTGATAAAAAATAAAATTCTACGGCTCATTTATTCGTGTGATTAGTGAATAAAAATTCTTCTGTTATGAATTTAATGCTTTCCACAACCTATCTTTCAATTCAATAAGCCCTTTATTAGTGATCGACGAAATAAAAATATGCGGAACATTTTCAGGCAATTCCTTCTCAATTGCTTCCTTCAATTCATCGTCCAGCATATCGCTTTTACTGATGGCAATCAGAAATTTTTTATCAAGCAATTCCGGGTTGTATTCTTTCAGCTCGTTTTGAAGAATTTTAAATTCTTCAACGTGGTCTTTGCTATCCGCGGGAATCACAAAAAGCAGCACAGGATTTCTTTCAATATGTCTTAGAAACCGGTGGCCAAGACCTTTCCCTTCAGCAGCGCCTTCAATAATTCCGGGCAAATCCGCTATACAAAAACTTTTGTTATCGCGATAAGGAACTATGCCAAGCTGTGGCGTCAGCGTAGTAAAAGCATAATCGGCAATTTTGGGTTTCGCAGCCGTGATCACCGAAAGCAAAGTTGATTTGCCGGCATTGGGAAATCCTACCAAACCTACATCTGCCAACACTTTCAATTCCAAAACCACAATGCTTTCTTCCCCCGGTTCGCCGGGTTGCGCATGCTGCGGCGCCTGGTTAGTGGGCGTGGCAAAATGAGAATTTCCCTGCCCTCCTCTGCCCCCGCTCATCAGGATTTTTTCTTCGCCGTCTTCTAATATTTCCACTTTTTTGCCGGTTTCTTCAATGGTAGCAATAGTTCCTAAAGGCACCTCGATGATCACATCTTTCCCATCATGACCGGTGCAATTATTTTTACTTCCGTTTTCACCTTTGTCAGCAAAAACATTTTTAAAATAGCGCAAATGCAGCAGGGTCCAGAGATTTTTGTTGCCTTTTAAAATAATATGCCCACCACGGCCCCCATCGCCTCCATCCGGACCACCAAAAGCCGTAAGTTTGTTCCTGAGAAAATGACGGCTTCCCGCGCCACCATGCCCGCTTCTGCAAAATATTTTGATAAGATCAATAAAATTTGATTTTTCCATCAAGGGTAAATTTCGTAAAGTTTTTGAAAACCTTTTTTGTAATGTTACAGGAAAAAAATGTAATTCGCTTAGGTTTGCATCTACTCTCCTTTTCCGCAACTTTTAGTTCAGGTATTTCTTGTAAAATTATTGTGCCGTTATATGTTGGTTATAGTTTTATAATTAAAATATGCAATCATTAGCCTAATTCCGGTAAACCAACCAATAATTCAATTTTTTATTTTGGTTCATTTTTTTGAAATCTAAAATGAATTCCTGCAATAGCGAATTTAAAAGACATACATCATTTCTAATTTAATCTCAGATCTTTTATTGCCTTTTATCTGATCAAGGCCGCTTCCAATCTCATTTTGATCGGGATAAACCGACTGGGCAAACCTCGTCCACAAAGACATTTTTTTATTTATTTTATATTCGATATTCAAATAATAACGATACCCTTTTCCAAAAGACACCGGAATAGAGTACGCATACAATACATCATTTTCAAAAGAATAAATCCTGCTGTCATAGTCGTCTGTTTCAAAATATGACACTCTGATATTTCCTGAAAATGGCTTTAAAAGAGGCTTATAAATGGCATCTGCAAAAATCAGGAATCCATTTTGTGGTTCTTTCCCCTGTTTATCAAACCAGTTAATTTCCACCCTGGACCGAAGTGTAAATTCATTGTTCAGCTTATATTTAAACTGGGTTCTTAATTCCTGCTTTGGCCTTCCAATAACAGGATTCAAATAAAGATTGTCCGGGTTATAATTAATGGGTTTATTTTGATATTGAAACCGTGAACTTACTTCAGCGCGCTTATTAGGCTGATAGGTAAGCTGGATCATATAATCACTCCCCGAAGTGGACGCATCAGTCCGGTATTTGAGCCAGGGAAAATGATAGAAATCTGCATAAGCCTCAATTCTTAAAGCATCCGAAGGAGTAATAGTAATTCCTGAATACAACCCGCTTTCGTTAGTAGAATGGGTATTTTCTGTGAAGGCATTCGCAAACAAAGATTGGTACGCCTTCGAAATATTCCTGTATAGGAAACTCAGGGAAATTTTTGAATCGGTAGATATTACTAATCCCGAAACAAGCGCTTTGTTCAAATGTTCGTCAGTGGCCAGTTCTCCAAAGAAGTATATATTGTTTTGAATAAAATTATAATCGAGGCTATAATTTCCTGAGCGCTTCCCGGATAGCGCATACCTGTTATACAAGTAATCCGTTTTGGTGATGGCATGTTCAAAATTATAATGAATGGCATTCATTCCCACGTGAAATTTTTCAGCAGCATAAGAAATATTTCCGCCAAAACTTAAGGCGCCCTGGCTTCCTTTTCCCTCAATTTCATTAGCGGTACGGTGATACCCGGACAAGCGCAAAGAAGTAACATAGCCTTCAGAAGAAAGGGAATCAGCATCAAAGCCTGCATCCAATTTCCGGTAACTGATAAAGCCGGTAGTTTCCCAGTTCTTCTTTTGCAAAGTGATTCCGGCGCCGCGGCTAAAATTAATTTCTCCCGCAGAATTGTAGGGCTGCAATACTTCAGATTGCCTCACCGCGTTAATAATGTTCGCCCCTTTATTAAAAGCCAGGCTTTGCCATTGGGTTAAACCCTGGCCCATATTTACCGCAAAATCGCCCATCGCCAGAGATTTTATAATTCCTGATTTTCTTATAAAAAAATGAGCGGAATAAAAATCGAATCCCTTTTTTTGAGCGCCTTTAAAAAATTGTTCGCCCGCATCTTTTTCAGCAGTAAATCCATATTGTAATAAATTTCCCGACCGGTATTTATAGCGAATCAATAATTTTTGGGGGCTGCCGGGATAATAGTTTTTAACGGAATCGCTGTTCAGCAAATAACCCCTGGATTTTTCTAATACCTGTTGAGTCCTGATCAATAAGGACCGGTCTCCATTGTGTAATCTTTTTTGCAAAGATTGAAATGCATCCGGCTTTTGATCCACCGTAATATAAGGCATGATCCGGTTTATCAAATCCAAATCCCAGGCAGGAATTGCCTGCAATTCATAAATGCTCAAAAAATCACCTAATAATTTTTTGTAAGAAAGAAGATTTTCTATTTGAAGTGGGCTTAGCATTTTCAAGTGGCTCAATGCGCTTACATCGGCATTGTTCAAATTAATGGGATGTTTTAATAAATAATGCGTTTCCTGCAAATAGGAATCCTCTTCTGTTGCAACATCTTCGTTGGATTCAGTTAAATTTTCCAATTGCTGCTGGATTTGAAAAGGTAGTTCAGTGGGAATCTCCTGTGATTGCACTGTGTTTGAGATCCCCCATGCAAAAATTGAAAAGAGGACAGAAAATAATTTTTTAAAAAATTTACTCTGTTTCAATCTCTTTCTTTTTGAAATTCATGATCAGCATCAATCCCGGGCTGATCCCTAATTGAGGATGATACGAAGCGCAAACATCCAAACGAAAATTTTCCCACGAAACTCCGGCGCCTGCAAAGGGAGAACCATTTTGTGTAGAAATGCCAAAACGGGCAAAAAATTGCTGGGCAAAATTATATTGCATCGCCACGATTATACTTACAGGCAAATCTTCCTGCTTCACGAATTCAGTACTTATTAAAAAAATATCTGAAACTTCATACCCAAGCCCGAATGAATAAATGGAACTTAATTTATCATTTTTTGTTTCTGACAATTTTCCGCCAACAGGATTATAAAAATGAATGCCTGCATTTAATTGTTCGGTTACATGTACTATTGCGCCAATTTCAAAATTGAAAGTGGAAGAGCTTTCAAAATCAGGGATCCGGAAAGAGTAATAATTAAATTTTATTCCGAGGTCAAGATCCTTTCCAACGCTCCTGGCATAAGCAATCCCTAACTGGGATTCATTATAATTTTTAAAGCCAAAATAATCAGCCTGGCAGGCAAAATTTCCATCTTTGGCAGGGACAGCAATTATTGCCGAATACATATTGGTTTCGGCTAACAAAAATCTTTTTTCTCCAAAAACGCCAGCCGAAATATTTTTTATTTGCGCCAGGGCTGCCTGGTTAGACGTTACAGAAAACAGATCCACATGATGCATACTATAAGCTCCTACAGCGGTATAAGACGATGAGATTGGCTTTCGCAGAGATTGTGAAAATACAGGATGGACGATGAGCAGAAAAAAATAAATGAAGCAGATTTTTCTCAAAGCAATACAGTTAAAAGAGTATAAATAATAAATTTAAATACTTTGACTGAATAAGGGAAATTCTTTTTTCAAATTATTGCATTAATGATCAATTGCTTTTATCGTGCTGAACAAAAAACAAAAAAATCACTCAACGTTTTTTACTTTTGCCGCATGCAACTATTAGAAGGAAAAGTGGCTTCAGCGGCCATAAAAGACGATTTAAAAAATAAAATTTCTGTTTTAAAATCTGAAAATAAAAAGGTTCCGCATCTGGCGGCCATCCTGGTAGGAAATGACCCGGCCAGCGAGACCTACGTGGCTTCCAAAGTAAAGAACTGTAAAGAGATTGGGATTGAATCGTCACTTTTTAGGTACAATACTTCCATTTCAGAAAAAGAGCTTTTGCAAAAGATTGAGGAATTGAACAATGATGCTAATATTGATGGAATTCTGGTGCAGGTGCCCCTGCCAAAACATATTTCGGAGAAAAAAGTGATCCTCACTATTTCACCCGATAAGGATGTGGACGGTTTTCATCCGCTGAATGTGGGAAATATGGTACTGGGTTTTCCTGCCTTTATTTCGGCCACTCCCTACGGCATATTATTGCTTCTTCAGCATTATAAAATAGAAACGGCAGGGAAAAATGTGGTAGTGATTGGAAGAAGTAACAACGTGGGCACGCCCCTTAGCATTTTATTAAGCAGGAATAACAATGAATATGGAAATGCCACCGTTACCCTTTGCCATTCCAGAACCAAAGATTTGCGGGCGGTTTGCCTGCAGGCAGATATTATAATTGCTGCGATAGGCAAACCTAAATTTGTGACAGAAGATATGGTTAAGGAAAATGCGGTAATAATAGATGTAGGCATCAACCGGGTAAAAGATGAAAGTAAAAAAAGTGGATTTGCTTTAAAAGGTGATGTGGATTTTGAGAATGTAGCGCCAAAATGCAGTTACATCAGCCCGGTTCCCGGAGGCGTGGGACTCATGACCATTGCGGCTTTGCTGATGAATACTTTTAATGCAGGAATGCTGAGAGTTGAGGGTTGAGTGGGTGAGATGGAAATTCAAAATTCAAAACCGATTACGTCGCGCTATCTTCTGTATTTAGCTTTCAGCTTTTCGCATTAAGTATTTTGCCTTCCGTATGTACCAGGAAATAAAAAATCATCTTATTTGTTTGCCCACTGCTCTAACTTTGAATATTTCAACAGCAAAAACAATCTAACAAATTTAACAATCCAATCCAATAATCTAATAATTTAATAATTAATGTTTCAACTCACCAACTTACCCGTAATGGAGTCCTTTTACACCCTTCAGGGCGAAGGTTTCCACCAGGGAAAGGCTGCCTATTTTATCCGGCTCGCTGGCTGCGATGTAGGTTGTGTGTGGTGCGATGTAAAAGAAAGCTGGGATGAAGCAAAATACTCCTTGCAAAGTATTGAAGAAATTGTGGCAAAGGCAAAAAAGCATCCGGCAAGGCTGGCAGTTATTACGGGTGGGGAACCCACTTTATACAAACTTGAAGGATTGACATCTGCATTAAAAAAAGAAGGTTTTGCCACAAATATTGAAACTTCCGGTTCGTCACCATTGACCGGAACATGGGATTGGATCTGCCTTTCACCTAAAAAATTCAAGCCACCACTTCTGGGAATTTTAAAAAAAGCCAACGAACTTAAAATAATAATCTTCAATAAATCTGATTTTGATTGGGCTGAAAAATACGCTGCGGAAGTTTCGGATTTCTGCAAATTGTATCTTCAGCCTGAGTGGGGAAAGTCAGAAAAAGTTACACCTGGGATTATTGAATACATCAAACAAAATCCCCAATGGGAATTATCATTACAAATTCATAAATACATTAATGTTCCCTGAGCCAGATCCTGGCCTACATACGATTAACAACATCTTAAATAAATGCGGTTTAAATTCGTTTACTAATAAACCCCCAAATGAAAAAACTTCTTCTTGCAATTATATTTTGTTCGTTTTTTCTTCAATCAAAGTCGCAGGGATATGATCCTCAAAAAGTGAATCACAAAGCAATCACCATTTACACGCTCGCGATCAATAAGGCAAGAAATGGCGATTATAATTCGGCCATTAAAATGATTGGTGAATCATTAAAAATAGAGCCTGATTACCTGGATGCTTACCTCTCGCTGGGAGGCATATACGCAGATTTAAATGATTACAGGCAATCTGTTTCCAATTTTGAAAAAGCATTTGCAATTGATTCTGCTTTTGCCAGGGATTATTATCTTCCTTATTCCATTTCGCTTGCAGGTTGTGGCCGGTTTGAACAGGCTTTAAAAGCAGTAACCACTTTTTTATCCTCGCCAAAATTGAATGAAAGAAGTATTAAAGCAGGTGAATTCAGAAAAAAAACTTACCAGTTTGCAATTGAATATACCAATAGTCATCCTGAAAAAAATTATGTATTTGCACCGGAAAATCTTGGTGACAGCATCAATACTGCGGATCTTGAGTATTTTCCTTCTCTTACTATCGACGGCAAAAAATTAGTTTTTACGAAAAGAATACGAAATAAAGAAAGTTTTTATGAAAGTGATCGTATAAACGGAACATGGGGAAAGGCGTTTCCTTTGGAAGGCAAAATAAATTCAGATGAATTTAATGTGGGCGCCCAAAACATTTCGCAGGATGGAGAATGGCTGGTTTTTACAGGCTGCAATTTCCCGCGGGGGAACGGAAGCTGCGATATTTATATTTCCTATCTTACCAAAAGCGGATGGAGCGAGCCTCAGAATTTAGGCAGGAACGTCAACACAGAATTCTGGGAGTCCACTCCTTCATTATCACCTGATAAAAGAGACCTTTATTTCAGCAGCAGCAGACCGGGCGGCTATGGAGGAAGAGACATCTGGGTAAGCCATCGCACTGAAACCGGATGGAGCCAGCCGGAAAATCTCGGACCAGAAATCAATACCGCGGGTGATGAAAGCACTCCGTTTATACATGCCGATAATCAGACATTATATTTTAATTCATCAGGCCTTCCGGGCTACAGCGAAAAGCCTGATCTTTTTGTAACCAGGAAACAAGCCGATGGCAAATGGAGCAAGCCTGAAAATTTAGGTTACCCTATTAATACGATCGGTGATGAGGGTTCGATGATAGTGGCGGCTGATGGAAAAACTGCTTATTATTCCAGTGATAAAATTGATTCGAAGGGAGGGCTTGATATTTACACTTTTGAGTTAAGAAAAGACCTCAGGCCTTTAAGAACTTTGTGGGCAGAAGGAAAAGTATATGACAACAAAACCAAAGCCGGCCTGCCTTCTACAATCGTACTAACGGATGTGGATACCCGACAAACGGTAAGCAAATTACAAACAGATGAAGATGGAAATTACCTGGTAACTATTCCCGTTGGAAAAAATTACGCATTTAATGTTCATAGAAAAGGATACCTGTTTTATTCGCAGAATTATGACATGAGTACCATTACTTCTGATTCAGTTTTCCATGTAGATATTCCTTTGGAACCGATAGAAGCCAATGCAAAAGTAATTCTGCAAAATGTATTTTTCGATACAAAAAAAACCGATCTGAAACCAGAATCAGTCAGCGAGCTGGATGATGTGGTAAGATTAATGAATGAAAACCCCAACCTGAAAATCCAGATCAGTGGATATACTGATGACATCGGCACTCCTGCCGACAATTTAAAGCTTTCGGCAGGACGAGCGCTTTCAGTAGTAAATTACCTGCTATACAAAGGAGTCCTCAAAGAGCGCTTGTCTTATAAGGGATATGGCGAAGCGAATCCTATCGCCACCAATGACACAGAGGAAGGCCGCGCGATGAACAGGAGAACGGAATTAAGAGTGGTAAGCAATTAGGGATTATTTAGTAATTGGAGATAAATAATTAAATCGTGAATACTCTGTAGCTGCTATATCAATTACAACATTACAACAGCAAAGTAATATTCTGTAACTGATTAAAATCTGAATCAGGCATTATTAATTTCATCAGATAGAAATAGGATGTATAATTTTTATTTATTTTACAGCAGTTAAATTTCATTATGCAAAAAGAACTGCTTTATCAAATCGCACTAACACTTGTTCCCAATATTGGAGATGTCAGAGCCAAAGCATTGATCAGTCATTGCGGAGAGGCTTCATCAGTTTTTCATGCATCAAAAAAATCGCTTGAGAATATTGAAGGATTGGGGACCAGAGCAGTGAATTCCATTTTACAATTCAAAGACTTTAGCCGCGCCGAAGAAGAAGTTGATTTCATAAAAAAATACAGGATCACTCCACTTTTTCTAACTGATAAAAATTATCCACAGCGATTGTTGAATTGCTATGATAGCCCTGCTATGCTTTATTTTAAAGGAAATACCGATTTAAATTGTTCAAAGATTGTGGCCATTGTAGGAACAAGAAATCATAATGAGTATGGCAAAAATATTACTGAAAAATTAGTAGAAGACCTGGCAAATGAAGAAGTATTGGTTGTGAGCGGCCTTGCTTTTGGGATTGATAGTATCGCTCATAAAAGCGCCGTAAAAAATAATATCAAAACCATTGGTGTCCTGGCACATGGATTAGACAGGGTGTATCCTTCACAAAACACGTCTCTTGCAAAACAAATGATTTTGGAAGGTGGCGGTTTGCTCACAGAATTTAAAAGTAATACCAATCCTGACAAACCTAATTTTCCCGGCAGAAACAGGATCGTTGCAGGAATAAGCGATGCCATTGTGGTGATAGAATCAGGAATAAAAGGTGGCTCACTCATCACTGCTGAATTGGCCAATGGTTATAACAAAGATGTGTTTGCTTTTCCAGGCAGAGCCGGCGATACAAAAAGTGAAGGATGCAATTACCTCATCAAAAATAATAAAGCTGCCCTGATTACTTCCGCAAACGATGTGCTGGAAAATATGGGTTGGAAAAAAACACAAAAAACTTCTCTTAAAAAACAACGGGAATTATTTATTGAACTTTCACCGGATGAAAAAATACTGGTTGATATTTTACAATCACTGGACCAGGTACATATTGATGAATTGTATTTTAAGAGTAAACTCAGCAGCAGCGCCGTCGCCCAGGCCTTACTGATGCTTGAAATGCAGGGAGTCATTTCGTCTTTGCCCGGAAAAATTTATAAGATAAATTAAGTGGAATGGTGAACTATGGATTATTGATTATTGATTATTGATTATTGATTATTAAATTATTGAATTACTAAATTATTCGTTGTTCACCAATCACCAACCACCAATCACGATTCACCAATCACCAATCACCACTTCCGAATTTCCTTTTTATGGCATTGCCAGTTTTATTACCTTTGCGCATGGCTACAATAAATAAACCATCTTCCCACTCAAAAAAGATTTTTGGTGAAGGATTAACCTTCGATGATGTACTGTTGCTTCCGGCATACAGTGAAGTGTTACCGCGTGATGTAAATACATCTACCCGGCTAACAAAAAATATTACACTCAATATCCCGATGCTTAGCGCTGCGATGGATACCGTTACAGAAGCTAACCTGGCCATTGCACTTGCGAGGGAAGGCGGCCTTGGTTTCTTGCACAAAAACATGAGTATTGAAGAACAGGCAGCACAGGTGCGCAAAGTAAAAAGAAGTGAAAGCGGGCTCATCCTGGATCCTATCACTTTACATTTAAATGCTACCATCGGAGATGCGTTACACCTGATGAAAGAAAATAAAATTGGGGGAATTCCAATTGTTGACCAGGACGGAAAACTGGCTGGTATTTTAACCAACCGCGATCTCAGATTTGAAGACAATATGAAAAGGCCGGTGAGTGATTTAATGACTTCTGAAAATTTAATTACCGCACCAGAAGGAACTGATTTAAAAAAGGCTCAATCGATTTTAAGAAAATATAAAATTGAAAAACTCCCGGTGGTAAACAAAAAAGGAATTTTAAAAGGGCTCATTACCTATCGCGATATACTACAGGTACATAATCATCCGTTTTCAGCAAAAGATGAATTTGGAAGATTACTCGTAGGTGCCGGTGTTGGAATTACACATGACATTATTGATCGGGTACAGGCATTACAACAGGTAGGCGTAGACGTAATTGCACTTGACAGCGCACATGGCCACACGAAAGGAGTAATAGATGCATTAAAGAAAATAAAAAAAGAATTCAAGGGCCTCGAAGTGATAGCAGGAAATATCGCCACCGGATCCGGCGCCAAAGCATTAGCGGCCGCAGGCGCCGACGCTATAAAAGTAGGAATAGGGCCGGGTTCTATTTGTACCACAAGAATTGTAGCAGGAGCCGGAGTACCACAAATAACGGCTCTGCTGGAAGTGTCCCAAGCTGTAAAAAATAAAGAAATTGGCATCATTGCCGATGGCGGAATCCGGTACACCGGAGATATGGTGAAAGCCATAGCAGCCGGGGCCGACTGCGTGATGATGGGTGGCGTATTTGCAGGAACTGAAGAAAGCCCCGGAGAAACAATTATCTATGAAGGAAGGAAATTTAAACAGTACCGCGGAATGGGATCTTTAGGAGCTATGGCGCAAGGCAGCAGCGACCGCTATTTCCAGGACAACGAAACCCAAGCAAAGAAATTTGTTCCGGAAGGAATTGAAGGCCGTATCGCTTATAAAGGTTTTTTATCAGAAGTTACACACCAGTTTACAGGAGGATTAAGAGCCGGAATGGGATATTGCGGTG
>JBIQMJ010000070.1:0-15298 GCA_044463445.1 Segetibacter koreensis | reverse complement strand
GCCGCTTTCAACGGAGGCGGAGCATCTTCTTTTCCTTTGGTTAAAAAATTATACACCCCATCGCTATCTGCACGCCACCCGCTGTCCACGCGGTATTCGAAGCCCGTGCTGCTTCTATACATAGTTATTGTCCGTACTACGCGAATGCCCCAGGGATAAATAATACTTCTTACCTGGATAATTTCTTTGGCAACACGGCCGCGCCATACATCAAAAATAGATTGAGAAACCTGGGCTATTTCTGCATTATTATTAAGCCATTGACTGAATACCTGCGCTCCATAGCCGGTAAAATCATATCGCTCCAATGGTACACCACGAACGATGATACCTGTGGCAAATTCTCCATTAAAAATGATGGTGGGAGATTTTCCCAAAATACTCCATGAGCCGGGGACTAAAATATTGTGAACATTGCTCTGCTGAAAAGTCATTCCTTCAAAAACAGAATTATTTTCATCGTGGTTTTTCCCTGATTTGGTAATGATTTGCCAGCCAGCATTGATTCCATTGTCAAAAGCGGCTTTTACCAATTCTATTTTCGCACCGTCATTATTCGGTTTCGGTAAAAAGTAATTCGTTTGGTTGTAGCGGCCAATGGAAATCATACCATTAGGCAATGTAAACAGGCTCCAGGCTTTAAAATTATTGTCCGACTTATATTTTTGTACCAGTTCATTGGTAGCGGGAATTGGGGCCATCGCTACGGGGGCTTTACCCGTATTCCCAATGATCGTCGGAAAACCATCGTTATCAAATTTTAAAATTCCTAATGGCGGATCAACGGGCGTAGGCGGATTGGTGGCATCCGGTGTCGGAATATTGATCAGAGGTTCCCAACTTATCTGAGGCACCGTAAAAATTCTTACAAATCTTCCTGAAGCCACTACGTCCATACCCTGGATGGCCATTGGATTTTGAGTTCCATCTACCGGTTCTACCTGGAAAGTTTCCCGAAAAATATATTCTTCGTTGGCAAAACCAATACTTATTCCCAGCAAATCCGCATTGGTACTAACGTCTAGCAGGTTGAACAAGGCCCTTTGCTGCAAACGTCCGAATCTTTCGTCACCGGATTGCGAATAAGAAACCGCCATTTTTGTTGCTTCACTGTCCGGCAGGCCGGCAGCAAGGTATTGAGCTGCTAAAAAATCAGTTCGTCGCTTTCCTGCCAGAGCCATTCTTTCATCAGCATCACTAATATTTTTATTAAGATTGAATGAAACCGGGGAAATTACGCCTGCGATATCTGTTTTAGCTTTATTGCTCACTTTCGAAGCAACTTTTGTTGCATCTTCCTTTATTGGAGCAGCAGTATTGCCCTCTTCTTCGGAAGATGAATTACCGAATGGCATTATGGCTTTTTGCAATCCTTCCACAATATCCCCCCAAATAAAATTCACCGAAGGTGCTTCATCATTTTGCCATTGAAGAAGAGCGACGAGCAGTTGTTGGATCGAAGTCGCGGCGCCCGCTAATCCCATATTATCATAATTGAACCTCGCAGAGAATCTTCTTTTGAACACATCCACATCTGCCGCATAAGGATCAGGAAGCGTTGGCAGATAGCTCAATAAACCATAAGAAAACAAAAGCGCGGTCTTTTCAAATTCATCCCAATCGCCGGTAATTTTTAATTGCCCATAAAGAAAAAAAGAAGCAATGGGTGAAACGGTAAGCAGCGCGTTATTTAATCCTATGGCTTTAGGTTTCAAAATCTCATTTGGTCCGGTTAAATTATCCACCCATAAGTTATCATCGTACAAAATTACCAGTGGTGCATTTTCAGAAACGGTAAGCATAAAAATAGTTTGCTTACTTTTCAAATCAAACGGCACACCAGCCACATCTACCGGTTTGTCTATGTTTCCGGTGCAATCAGCCTGCGCCATCACAGTTTCATTCCCCAGTTGAATGCAATTATAAAAAATGCTGAATTTTTTGCGGTATTGAAGTTCAATTTTATTCCAAAAGCCTTTCTTATTTTTCCATAAATGATAAACCTGTTTTGCATTTTCATTGCCTGCATTGGTATCCGTAATAGAGATACGGCCTGGCCCGCAGAGTATCCACGGATTTCTTAAAAATATCCATTCATCATTTTCCTGGTTAATATCCTTAAGCCCTTTCCATGAAAGTTGAAGGCCTTCTTTGGCAAGAACCATCATGGCTCCGGCGCCATTGGCTTCGAGGGGATTATTGATGTCCATTACAGCGCAGGAAAGACTCCATGCGGCTTTATCTATAATGGCGGATCCTTTCAAATTTATTACCGCAGAATCGCATTGGTTTATGTTGATATCAGCTACGCTATTTTTATAAGGAATCATTACCCTGTTGAACTGGCTAATATAATAGCCGGAATTTCCGTTCAGAAAGGAAAAATCATTTGCCAGTCCATATAAATTCCATGAGGCATTTCCGGCAAGAGTAATTTGGCTGCCAGAGCTGTTAAAAGAAAAAGTTAAAGAATTCGGTAAAGTAACTTTCGAATTTTTTGCGTCTTCGCCGATTCCTCCGGGTGCCTCGCCGGTGGCTGCGGACGGATCAAGCTTCAGATCAACCGTTACTGTATTACCGGGCGAAATAGAGACCGAGTTGTTGTTCAATGTTACGGCTGAGGAAAATTTAATAGTACCGCTCATTATTTTTAGTCCGCAAAATTGACTGGCCGGAGCCCCCGGAGCAAGAAGCGCTGCATTGATCCACACGCTGCCAGCAGGAACCACATAACTGGTAGCTTTGGAATTAAAAAGTAAAATCGTACGCACCTTCAATGGAAGAATTAAAGAAGGGCCGGAGCCCCCCTGTAAAATTATCTTCACACCTTCTGCTATTTTGTAAATATCGAACACAATCCGGCGGCCTTCTCTATTCACAAATGGTCCAATTGTTTTTGTAACGGCTGCTCCCCGTGCCCATTCAGGAACACTGCCCTTTGCCTGGCTGCTGATAAAAGGAACTTCACGCCTGAATATGCGAATGCCCTTATCGACCAGTGTTCCGGCCGCAGTGGTTTCCAAAACCCGGCTCAATTTTGATAATTCTTCACCGCTAAGTTGGTTACTTGTATAAGAAGCCATCATTTCAAACTGGTGACTGTCCTGCACACTTTCCAATGGCTGGTTCTGCAAAAGCGCAGATGCAATAAGGCTTTGAAATTCTTTCATATCGGCGGAAGCAGGTTGTTCGGCTGTAATAAATTCACTGGAAATTTGAGCCAACTGTGCTAAAAGAGGATTTTCGGCCATGGAAAAAAGAGGGTTATTGGGTGAGAGAATGTAGATTCTTTAATACTTCCTGCTAAAAAATCGCTTAAGAATTAAATCCTATAACCGAAGGAAGCCTGATTCTGCCGGGAACTATATCAAACAATCATTAAAAAATAAATGTAAAAATTCTTTATAAGCCTATCTTCCCTCAATGAGCAACCGGTAAAAAGTATTTAGTAAATGGCGCCTGGTTAGTGTGTTTTTGGAAAATTTTTTCTAATACTGCCTGGAGATGCAATGAATTCTATGAATTACAGTAAACCAACTTTTAACCCTCATTTTTATTCAAGCTCAATGAATAAAGATCTTACTTCCCTGAAAAAAAATGAAAACCGTTTAGAAAATTGAGCAAGGTTTTTGATGGAACGAATAAAAAAAGGGGAATATTCAAAATGGGCATTTAGCTAACACCGTGTAGAATGCATCTATGATTTTCACAGGAGTAGGATAAACCAGTTTTAATTTCGACTCTTGCATAGCCAATTAAAAAGAAACCATTTGAATTGATACAAATATCCATTATTTAATTCCTGTAACTTTGTTAGTAAATTTTTTCTAAACATATTCTTTAAATATTTAAACATTCATCCGATGAAAAAGAAATTTCTTTTCTCATTATTAGTGGTAGCCGCTGTTTTTATCAGCACTGTTTCTTTTAGAAATATAATACCCGGACAAAAGTTACCTGCCAAAAGTTCTGATAACGCCGGATTAACGCTGCCAGAGGGATTCAGCGCTTCAATCATTGCTGAAAATTTGGGTAGTGTAAGACATATTGCTGTTACCAAACAAGGCGATATTTATGCAAAACTTGGTCGTGCTAAAAATGGTAAAGGCATTCTTTTTCTAAAAGACAACAATGGCAATTTTCAGCCACAAAATGGGTTTGGAAATTATGGAGGAACCGGGATGCGCATCCATGATGGCTACTTATACGCGTCCTCCAACACAGATGTGTATCGCTACAAATTAAATGATAAAAATGAAGTGGAAAATCCGGACCAGCCTGAAACGATAGTTACCGGCTTATTGGATCATGGCCAGCACAATTCAAAATCATTCACATTTGACAACGATGGTAATATATATGTAAACGTGGGCGCGTATTCAAATTCCTGCCAGGTACAAGACAGAACCCCGGGTTCTATGGGAATACCCGGCTGCCCGATTTTGGATTCCGCCGGTGGCATCTGGCAATTCAAAGCTGATAAGATGAACCAGCATTATGGTGACGGCGTTCATTATGCTATGGGCCTACGTAATGTGGTAGGATTAGATTGGAACGACCAGGATAATGCGCTTTTTGTGATGCAACATGGCCGCGATCAGCTTCATGATTTGTTTCCCCAATATTATGATACAAAAGCTTCTTCCGTTCTTCCGGCAGAATGCATGTACGAACTTCATAAAGGCGACAATGCAGGCTGGCCGTATATTTATTACAATCAAATTGAGAAAAAACAAATCCTGATGCCGGAATATGGCGGCGACGGAAAGAAAACAGCCGATAAAAAATATCTTGATCCGGTAATCGCATTTCCCGGTCACATGGGGCCAAACGATTTGTTATTTTACACAGGAAATCAGTTTCCGGAAAAATACAAGAATGGCGCGTTCATTGCTTTTCATGGTTCATGGAACAGAAGCCCCGAGCCACAGGCCGGATATTTTGTAGTGTTTGTTCCTTTTAAAGATGGAAAGCCATCAGGCAAATGGGAAGTTTTCGCTGATGGATTCTCCGGTGAAAAAGTAGTGATGTCACCCGGAAAGGCAGAGCATCGCCCTTGTGGATTGGCCCAGGGACCCGATGGCTCTTTATATGTTTCTGACGATTCAAAAGGAACTATTTATAAAATTACGTATAAAAAATAGAGAATGAATAAGATGATAGTTGCAGGAATTTTAATTCCTTTCGGTTTGTTTTTTGCCCATTCTTTTCAAAATAATTCCGGGGAAAATCAAAATTCTTTCACTGTATTTCAGCAACAAAAGCTGCCGGGCGAAACGATTTATAAAAAATATTGCATTTCCTGCCACCAGCCAGACGGCGGAGGCGTTCCGAATATGGCCCCGCCATTACAACAGACTTCTTATGTTTTGGGCGAAAAAGAAACACTGATAAAAATTGTTTTGAATGGATTAAAAAACGTCGACATCAATGATGAAACCTATAACAATCCAATGCCTGCGTTAGGCGCGGTGTTAAAAGACAAGGAAATTGCTGACGTATTGACTTATGTGAGAAATAGTTTTGGAAATAAGGCCCCGGCAGTAACACCTGATGATGTAAAAAAAGCGCGGGCAAATGCTAAAAGCAAATCCGAATAAAGATTTCAGACCATAATTGAATGAATTGCCGGGCTAAAAACCGGCTTTTCTTTTTTAATAACAAACAAATAATTGAATTGTTGCTTTAATTAATTGAAGCAAAATACAAACCGGGGATATTTGTTCCTTTACTGTTAATTTTATTTAGCCCGAAAATTTATAAAATCAAAATCTATTTATACTATTTTGTATAAACAGTAAAACCATTTACCTTTGCCCTGTACTTTTAAATAATTTAAATCTTAAAAATACTGGGAAGAATGAAAGAAGAAATGAATGTTTTGGAACAAACGGTAGCAAGTGAATATAAATATGGTTTTGTTACAGACATAGAAACCGATGTGGTTGCCAAAGGCCTGAACGAGAATACTATACGTATCATTTCAGCCAAAAAAAACGAACCGGAATGGATGCTGAACTGGCGCTTAAAAGCTTATGCACATTGGTTGAAAATGGAGGAACCTGAATGGGCGCACGTGAATTATCCCAAAATAGATTTCCAGGATATTATTTATTATGCCGCCCCAAAGAAAAAAAAGACGGTAAACGGCCTTGATGAGGTAGACCCGGAATTGCTGAAAACATTCGACAAACTGGGGATTTCCATCAGCGAACAAAAAAGATTATCAGGAGTGGCAGTGGACGTGGTCGTGGACAGCGTTTCCGTGGCGACTTCCTTCAAAAAGCAATTGTCAGAAGTAGGAATTATCTTTTGCTCTATTAGCGAAGCGATTCAAAATCATCCTGATTTGGTAAAAAAATATTTAGGTTCCGTGGTGCCGATGACTGATAATTATTTTGCCGCTTTAAATTCAGCAGTTTTTACCGATGGTTCATTTTGTTACATTCCGAAAGGCGTTCGTTGCCCGATGGAATTGTCTACTTATTTCAGAATTAATACAGAAAATTCAGGGCAGTTTGAGCGCACTTTAATTGTGGCTGAAGATGAATCTTACGTAAGCTATCTCGAAGGTTGCACGGCTCCCAAGCGTGATGAAAATCAATTGCACGCTGCCGTGGTAGAACTGGTGGCAATGCGCAAGGCAGAAATAAAATATTCCACGGTTCAAAACTGGTTTCCCGGTGATGAGAATGGCCTGGGAGGTATTTATAATTTTGTAACCAAGCGGGGAATCTGCAATGGGGAATATTCAAAAATCTCCTGGTCGCAGGTGGAAACCGGCGCTGCCATTACCTGGAAATACCCAAGTGTTATTTTAAAAGGTGATAATTCTATTGGTGAATTTTATTCCGTAGCCCTGACCAATCATTTTCAGCAAGCCGACACCGGAACAAAAATGATTCATCTCGGAAAAAATACAAGAAGTAGAATTGTATCAAAAGGAATTTCAGCCGGCAAAAGTCAAAATAGTTACCGTGGTCTGGTGCGTGCATCAAAAAATGCTTTGAATGCAAGAAATTATTCACAGTGCGATTCCCTGTTGCTCGGGGATAAATGTGGCGCACATACATTCCCTTATATCGAATCAAAAAATAAAACTGCCATCATTGAGCATGAAGCAACGACTTCAAAAATTGGCGAAGACCAGCTTTTTTATTGCCGCCAGCGTGGAATAGATACAGAAGCCGCAGTGGCGCTTATCGTTACCGGTTTTGCAAAAGAAGTGATGAACCAGTTGCCCATGGAATTTGCAGTGGAAGCGCAGAAATTACTGGCGATTAGTTTGGAAGGAAGCGTTGGTTAGTGAGTGGTGAATCGTGAATCGCGAATGAAAAAAAATAAAAATATTAATCGAAAATAATTTTTTAGAGCACGTCCTTCTCCCTCGGAGAAGGGTTGGGATGAGGCCAAATCATTTATTAAATTTTAAAAAAGAATATGTTATCAATCAAAAACTTACATGCCTCTGTAGAAGGAAAGCAGATTTTAAAAGGAATCAACCTTGAGGTAAATGCCGGTGAAGTTCATGCGATTATGGGGCCGAATGGTTCGGGCAAAAGTACGCTGGCATCCGTTTTGGCAGGAAGGGAAGAATATGAAGTAACCGAAGGTTCTGTCGAATTTTTGGGAAAAGATATTCTGGAATTGTCTCCCGAAGACCGCGCACGCGAGGGACTGTTTTTGGCTTTTCAATACCCTGTTGAAATCCCTGGTGTGAGCACCAACAATTTCATAAAAACCGCTTTGAACGAAAAGAGAAAATATCATGGGCTTGAACCGTTGGATGCAGTTTCTTTTATGAAACTGATGCGGGAAAAAATCAAGCTGGTGGAGATTGACAAATCTCTGTTAACTCGTTCCATAAACGAAGGTTTTTCCGGCGGCGAAAAAAAGAAAAATGAAATTTTCCAGATGGCGATGCTGGAGCCGAAGCTTACTATTCTGGACGAAACAGATTCAGGCCTTGATATTGATGCGCTTCGTATCGTGGCAAGCGGCGTAAATAAATTGCGTGATGAAAACCGCGCTATCATTGTGATTACGCATTATCAGCGTCTGTTGGATTACCTGCAACCGGACTTCGTTCATGTTTTATTGAACGGAAGAATCGTAAGAAACGGCACTAAAGAACTCGCTTTGGAACTGGAAGAAAAAGGATATGATTTTATTAAAGAAGAGTTTAGTTTGAATGGAACGGAAGCGTAGGGAGGAGTTGAGGGTTGAGAGTTTAGGGTTGAGGGGTTGAGAAGTTTAGAGGATTTAGATTGGTTTAGATAAAATCAAAAAATAATTTGTGTCAATTTGTATAACTGGCGGCAATTAAAATAAAATGGAAAAAATTAATTTAGAATATTTCGGCGAAAAATTTAAAGATTTGCAATCATCAAATCCCGATGCTTTTCTCAGCAGGATAAGGCAAAAAGGATTTGATAATTTTACCGGTAAAGGTATTCCCACGCATAAAAATGAAGAATGGAAATACAGCGCGCTGAATGTTGGCGATTTATTTAAAAAAGAATACCAGCTAACAGGTGTTGAAAAGGATTTCAATATCACTAAAGCTGATATTGATGAAATGCGTTTACCCGGATTTGAAAATGCCAATGAATTGGTTTTTGTAAACGGAAAATTCATTCCTGAGCTTTCAACGATTCGTACTTCTGAAGACCAATTAATTATTATGCCTTTGGAAGAGGCTGAAAAGGGAGCTTATAAAGAAATTGTAAAAGAACATTTGGGCAAAAGCGCAATTTTTATCAATGACGGAATTCATGCGCTAAACACTTCATTTATCTACGGCGGCGTTTTCATCCTGGCAGTAAAGAAACAAATAATTGAAAATCCTGTTTTCCTATATCACATTTCTGATGCCCGTGACAATCATATTTTGGCCCAGCCCCGCAGCCTTATATATGTTGACGAGCGCACAAAATTACAGGTAGTTGAAACTTATAAAACCATTGGCTCAATGGATAGTTTCATCAATGAAGTGGCTGAAATAGTAGTAAAAAGAGATGCCATATTTGAGCATTATAAATTTCAAAATGATAATGCAGCAGCGAGCCAGGTAGCCACTACTCATGTTCGCCAGGTGGGAAAAAGCTATGCACATACGCTCGTAATTTCACTGGATGGCGGCACAATCAGAAATAATACAAATCTTATAATGGAAGCCGAAGGAAATGAAGCGCACATGTATGGCCTGTATTTATTAAAGGGAAATACGCACGTGGACAATCATACGCTGGTGGATAACAAAATGCCTAATTGTTTCAGCAATGAATTGTATAAAGGCGTTATCGATGATAATGCAACCGGCGTTTTCAGCGGAAAGATTTTTGTAAGGCCCGGCGCACAAAAAACCAACGCGTATCAGAGCAACAATAATATTTTATTGAGTGATAAGGCCAGCGCCAACAGTAAGCCCCAATTAGAAATTTATGCGGATGATGTAAAATGCTCGCATGGTTGCACCGTCGGAAGACTGGACGAAGAAGCTTTGTTCTATTTGCAGTCACGTGGCATTTCAAAAGAACATGCCCAGGCGATGCTGCTCCAGGCTTATGCTGCAAGCATTGTAGAGCAAGTAAAAATAGAACCGCTTCGTGAATACGCAGAACAACTTATTGCTACAAGGTTGTCAGAGGAAAAGAATTGACAAAAAAATAATTTTTAGACACAAAAAAATGAAAGAATCAATTGATATAATGCGGGGAGCAAGATTATTCCTGATAAATTTAATAGATGGAATTTCTATAGAAAAATTGAATGAAATTCCTGCCGGATTTAATAACAACCTTGCCTGGAATGTTGGCCATGTAATAGCCAATCAGCAAATATTATGTTACCGGAATGCGGGAGTAAAACCGGTAATTGAAGATGAATTTATTGATAAGTATAAAACCGGCACACGGCCGGAAAGTTTTATTAATGAAAAGGAATTTGATGTCTTTAAAAAATACCTGATCGAAACTATTGATAAGTTTGAAAAAGATTCAGCAACCGATATGTTTCAGAATTACAAGGCTTTCGATCTCAGGTCTTACCCGGGAGTCAGCCTAAAGAATATCAGCGACGCGGCCAGTTTTGTTTCCTTTCATGATGGATTGCACGTCGGTTATTCAATGGCATTAAAAAGAGCATTGAAAAAATAATTTTTTTGCAATTGTATTTGTTGCGCAGTCGAAATAAAATCAGTTTATAATAACAAATAAATGGAAACTTTAACCACTATAGCGCCCACTTTTGACGTAAACGAAATCAGGAAATCTTTCCCGGTTTTGGAACGCGAAGTGAACAATCAATTATTGGTTTATTTAGATAATGCGGCCACTTCTCAAAAGCCGCAAGTGGTAATTGATGCATTGACGTATTATTATTCGAATTACAATGCCAATATTCATCGCGGCATTCATACACTGGCAGAAGAAGCCACAGCCGCTTTTGAGGCCACAAGAAAAAGTGTTCAGAAATTTATTAATGCGCCTTCTTCTGAGGAAATAATTTTTACCAGAGGCACTACTGAAGGAATTAATTTGGTTGCATATACATGGGGAAGAAAAAATATTCACGAAGGCGATGAGATAATTATTTCTACGATGGAACACCATTCCAATATTGTTCCGTGGCAAATTTTGTGTGAAGAAAAAAAAGCGGTTTTAAAAGTAATACCTATAAATGATGATGGAGAATTGTTGATGGATGAATACAAAAAATTACTTTCTGAAAAAACAAAATTGGTTTCCATTGTCCACGTGTCAAATGCTTTGGGAACTATTAATCCGGTGAAGGAAATCATTGAAGAAGCACATAAAATTGGCGCATTGGTTTTGGTGGATGGCGCGCAATCTTCTGTTCATTTGGATATTAATGTACAGAAAATGGATTGTGATTTTTTTGCATTTTCCGGACACAAAGTGTATGGCCCAACCGGCGTGGGAGCGCTTTACGGCAAGAAGAAAATTTTGGAAGAAATGCCTGTATTTATGGGCGGTGGCGAAATGATAAAAGAAGTAACTTTTGAAAAAACAACTTTCAATGAATTGCCTTATAAGTTTGAAGCCGGCACGCCCAACATCGCCGACACTATCGTTTTAAAAGTGGCTTTGGATTTTATCACAGAAATAAAAAAGAATATTATCAGGAATCATGAAAATGATTTGTTGAAATACGCGACCGAACAAATGAGTGCCATAGAAGGATTAAGAATAATCGGCACCGCTAAAAATAAAGTAAGCCTTATTTCTTTTGTGATAAAAAATATTCATCCGCAGGATATCGGCGTTTTGTTAGACAACCAGGGAATCGCTGTAAGAACCGGCCACCACTGCACTGAGCCTTTGATGAAGCGCTTTGGAATTGCGGGAACAGTACGGGCTTCCTTTGCAATGTATAATACAAAAGAAGAAGTGGACCTGTTGGTTAGCGCAATTAAAAAAGCAATAAAAATGCTCACGTAAAATGAATGGAAATACATCAATAAAAGAAAGAGAAGAAGAGATAACAGAGGAGTTTTCTTTGTTTGATAGCTGGGAAGAAAAATATGAATACATCATTGACCTTGGCAAAAAGCTGGAACCATTAGATGAAAAATATAAAGTGCCTGAGAATATTATCAAAGGTTGCCAGTCAACAGTTTGGCTTACTTCTGAATTCAAGGATGGAAAAATTTTTTATAAGGCTGATAGTGATGCAGTGATTGTAAAAGGATTGATAAGCATGCTTATTAAAGTTTTATCAGACAATAGTCCTGATGAAATACTAAATGCAAAGCTGGATTTTATTAATGACATCGGCATGATGACGCACCTGGCTCAAACGCGCTCTAATGGCTTATTATCGATGATTAAACAAATTAAAAATTATGCTTTGGCTTATAAATCTATAAGCGCTGCTTAAAATAAAAATTATGGAAACAGAAGAATTAAAAGAAAAAGTGATAGAGGCATTGCATGAAATTTACGACCCTGAAATTCCGGTTGATATTTATGAACTGGGGTTGGTTTATGAAGTTGAGATTTTGCCCATTAATAATGTTCAAATCGTGATGACGCTTACAGCTCCGAGCTGCCCATCCGCACAGGAATTGCCGGTAGAAGTGGAAGATAAAGTTCGGGCTCTTGAAGGCGTTAATGATGTTAGTGTATCAGTAGTTTGGGACCCACCATGGGACAGAAGTATGATGAGCGAAGTGGCCATGCTTGAATTAGGGTTTATGTAGAGAGTTTAGGGTTGAGAGTTGAGGGGCTGTATTACGTTAATTAGGCCTTGTTTTCTGCTTTTGGCTTTTCGCATTTAGCTTTTAGTTTTTAGCCTTTAGTTTTTAAATTATTTCATCATGAAAATCACATCACAGGAAGAATACGGTTTACGGATACTACTGCGCATTGCACGATGCCATGACGAGGATAGTATGAGCATACAGGCATTGAGCGTGGCCGAAGGCTTGTCGCCGGCTTATACGGCCAAACTGACCCGGCTTTTGCGACAGGCAGGTTTTATCAACAGCACCCCGGGAAATATCGGCGGCTATGTTTTAGCAAAACCGGCTACAGAAATTAATGTAAACGATGCATTGAAAACATTAGGCGGCTCATTATATTCCAAAGATTTTTGCAGTGATTTTAAAGGTGCCAGCCGGCTTTGCACGAATTCTGTGAACTGTTCCGTTCGCTCACTTTGGCAAATGGTTCAGTTTTCTATCGATCAATTGTTAGATAAAATACAATTAAGCGATTTAATTGGAAATGAAAAACAATCTGATAATTTGCTCAACACCCTTTTACTGCAACATCAATATCAGCAAAGGGAAATAGTGTATTAGTATTTCTCTCTCTCATCATAGTTTCTTATATTTTTTAAATTACTTGTACCTTAACCGCCAAAAAAATTCAAATGGAAACTTTGATTACCTGCCCTAATTGTAACTACAAATTTGCACCCCGGGAAGCCATTGCACAGGCACTCGAAAAAGAATACCAGGAAAAATTCGATCAGGATAGAAAGCGTCTGTCAGAGCAGTTTTCAGCACAACAAAAACAGCTACAGCAACAGCAACTGGAATTTGAAAAAAAGAAAGAAAAGGAAAATGAATTATTTGCTGAAAGAATGGAAAAAGAAAAACAAAAAATCCAAAATGAACTCCAGGAAAAATTGAGAAAGTCAATAAGTAATGATTTTGAAAATCAATTAAAGCTCCTGCAACAGTCAAACAGCGACAATGAAGAGAAACTAAAATTAGCCCGGCAAAAAGAATTTGAGTTTTTAAAAAAAGAAAAAGAACTTAAAACCCAGGCTGAGGAAATGGAAATTCAATTGGAAAAAAAACTTGCCAATGAAAGAGAATTGTTAATTGAACAAATAAGAAAACAGGAAAAAGAAAAAAATGAAATAAAAGAAACAGAATATTCATTAAAATTCAGGGAACTGGAAAAACAATTGAACGATCAAAAAAAACTAGTTGAAGAAATGAAACGCAAGCAGGACCAGGTTTCTATGCAATTGCAGGGAGAGGTGCAGGAATTGGCCCTGGAAGAAATTCTGGGAAACGGGTTTCCATTTGATGTGATTTCCGAAGTTGGGAAAGGAATCAGGGGCGCGGATTGCATCCAGTTGGTCAGAAATAATTTTGGGCAGGAATGTGGTAAAATAATTTATGAAAGCAAGCGTACCAAGGATTTCGGAAATGACTGGACAGAAAAATTAAAAGCCGATATGCGCAGTACCGGCGCAGATATTGCCGTTCTGGTTACGAAAACAATGCCTAAAGAATTGGATTGTTTTGGACTGAAGGATGGCGTTTGGATATGCACTTTTTCTGAAGTGAAAGCACTTGTCAACGTATTACGTGACGGCATCATCAGGGTTTTTAATTCATCAAAAAATCATGAAAACAAAGGTGACAAAATGCACCTGCTTTATGATTACCTGACGAGCAATGAATTCAGCGAACAGTGGAAGGCGATCCGGGAAGGATTTGCAGCGATGAAGATGAGCATTATCAATGAAAGGGCCGCAATGGAAAAATTGTGGAAGGCACGTGAAAAGCAACTTGATAAAGTATTGCTCAATGCAGTTCACATAAAGGGCTCTATCGATGGCATCTCCGGGATGGATGCTGTTGATCTCAATTTACTGGATGATACAAACCTCCTGGAAGAGTAACAGGTACGGACCAACATCGGATGATAATTCCTTTAAAACCGAAAATAAATTATTTTTCAATTTCCTTTTTGACAGCCGGCACTACCTTTGAGCCGAACAATTCTATAGAATGCATAGTTTTAGCATGCGGCACATTGCCCACGCTGGCCTGCGCCAGGAAACGGGTATTACCAAACAGCTCATGTTCGTAAAGGATTTTATCAATTACTTCCTGCACGCTTCCTGTCATTAATGCTCCCTGGGCAGATCTTGCATAATCATATTGCTGACGTGAAAGCGGTGGCCAGCCACGTTCACGGCCCACCCGATTCATCATTTCCGCATAAAAAGGATAAAATTCATTGGCTGCCTGTTGCGAATCTTCAGAGACATAAAAATGATTGTTGATGCCTATTTGCAATTGAGAAATGGTCTTTCCGGTTTTTGTCGCAGTCTCCTTATACAGATTAATAAAAGGTACAAACTGCTCAGGCCTGCCGCCAATTATCGCCAACATCAAAGGAAGGCCAAGAGTAGCCGCTCTCACTGCTGAAGCCGGTGTTCCTCCCGCTGCAAGCCATACTGGAATTGAATCCTGGTAAGGCCGGGGATACACTCCCAGGTTATTGATGGAAGGACGGTGTTTTCCCCGCCAGGAAACTTTGGAGGATTGATTTAATTGTAAAAGAAGGTCTAACTTCTCTGAGAACAGTTCATCATAATCATCAAGATCATATCCAAATAATGGAAATGACTCAATAAATGAGCCTCTCCCCGCCATGATTTCCGCACGGCCTCCTGACAAAAGATCAACCGTTGAGAAATTCTGAAAAACACGGACAGGATCATCGGAACTTAATACAGTAACTGCACTTGAAAGCTTAATATTTTTTGTGATGGCAGCCGCAGCTCCTAAAACTACCGCAGGCGAGGAAACCGCATAATCAGGACGATGATGTTCGCCGACTCCAAAAACATCCAATCCTAATTCATCGGCCAGTTTTATTTCTTCCAATAATTCTTTTAATCTTTGCCTGCCATTCACGCCGCCACCGTCAAGTGCTTCGCGCTTCATGTCTGCAAAGGTGATCAAACCAAATTCCATATTATTTTTTTTAGAATAAAAAACTTAAATAAATATTTGTTTACTGTA
>JBIQMJ010000069.1:0-15340 GCA_044463445.1 Segetibacter koreensis | reverse complement strand
ACTACCGGACCGGCAAGCGGAGGATGGACTATTTATCCACCACTGAGCGCCTTGCGGGATGCAATGGATGGCTCAAAAGCAGGAATGGATTTTTGGTTAGCGAGCATCGCTTTATTTATTATTTCGACTCTTTTGGGAGGATTGAATTATATCACTACGATACTTAACATGCGTACCAAGGGAATGTATATGACCCGGCTTCCACTTACTATATGGTCTTTTCTTTTTACGGCAATATTAGGGGTGTTAACTTTCCCGGTATTGTTATCTGCTGTGGTTTTGCTTTTATTCGATCGCCATTTGGGCACCAGTTTCTTCCTGAGCGATATTTTTATAAATGGGAAAATATTACCGAACGAGGGAGGAAGCCCGATCCTTTTCCAGCACTTGTTCTGGTTCCTTGGCCATCCGGAAGTTTATATCATTGCACTCCCGGCGATGGGAATTACATCGGAGGTAATCTCAACCAACGCACGTAAGCCAATCTTCGGATATATGGCAATGGTGGCTTCTTTCTTTGCCATTGCATCATTGTCATTTTTGGTATGGGCGCACCACATGTTTGTTTCGGGGATGAATCCCTTCCTCGGATCCTTCTTTGTGTTATTTACCCTCTTGATCGCTGTGCCTTCAGCCATCAAAGTATTTAACTGGTTGACGACGCTTTGGAAAGGAAACATACGATTTACACCTGCCATGCTTTTCGCAATAGGCTTCGTTAGTTTATTTATATCAGGCGGTTTGACCGGAATTTGGTTGGGTAACTCTGCTCTTGATCTTCATTTGCATGATACTTATTTTGTAATTGCCCACTTCCATCTTGTAATGGGAGTAGCGTCAATGTTTGGAATGTTTGCCGGAATCTACCATTGGTATCCAAAAATGTTTGGAAGGTTTATGAATAATACTCTTGCTTATATACATTTTTGGGTATCTCTGATAGGCGCGTATTTTATCTTTTGGCCAATGCATTATGAAGGTTTGGCCGGCATGCCCCGTCGCTATTATGATTTTAGTAACTGGGAATCATTTAAGATGTTTCAGGGTTTAAATGCTTTTATTAGCGTGGTGGCCATTATAGTTTTTGCAACCCAGTTTTTATTCATATTTAATTTCTTTTATTCCATGTATAAAGGAAGAAAAGTTACTGAAAAGAATAAGAACCCATGGGGGTCTACCACTTTGGAATGGACTACTCCCATTCATCCCCCACACGGAAACTGGACCAGCGAAATCCCTGAAGTGTACCGTTGGTCATATGATTATGGTAAAGATGGAAGGGATTTTATTCCACAAACTGAACCTATCGGCTCTTCGGAAATGCAGCATTAAGGGTTAAATTAATTATTTTATAATAATATTTATCTGAATTCAATAGCCCTGTTAATTCAGGGCTTTTTTTAAAAAGGTTTTTAATGGATAAAACAATCACGGTTCCCAATTCTTTATCTTACTCCCTTTCGGCCAAAGTGAAGGATTATTTTATTTTAATCAAATTTACTTTAAGCTTTTTGGTGGTATTCAGCTCCGTTGTTTGTTATCTTCTTGCTCCCAATGTTGAATATAACCTGCTTTCCATAATTATATTGTTTATTGCGGGCATGTGTGTTACGGGTGCAGCAAATGCTATCAATCAGGCAGAAGAACGAAAGACAGATGCACTGATGAAACGGACTGCAGGACGACCTGTTGCCGCTGGAAGAATGAGTGTGAAAGAAGCCCATACATTCGCTTTCATATCAGCAGCAATCGGAGTTTTATTAATGTGGTATTGGTTCAATTTTGAGAGTGCTTTACTTTCACTGTTCAGCCTGTTTCTTTATGCATTTATTTATACTCCATTAAAAAAAGTAAATTCGGTTTCAGTTATTGTAGGCGCATTTCCCGGAGCACTTCCTTGCCTGATTGGCTGGGTGGCAGGAACGGGTTATTTAAATCCTTTTGCTTCTTTCCAGGGAGTATTATCCAATGGTGAAGCGGCGCACTTCATGAATTATGGAGGTTACATTTTGTTTGCCATTCAATTTTTATGGCAGTTCCCTCATTTCTGGGCAATTGCCTGGTTGGCTCATAAAGATTATGATAAAGCCGGATTTAAATTATTGCCCAGCAAATCGGGGCCTACTAAATTTTCTGCTATACAGACGGTAATTTATTCAATGATGATGGTGCCTGTGGGCATGCTGCCTTATTATTTTAATATTGGAGGAACCTTCTCTTTTTGGGTATTGTTATTTTGTAATTTGTGGATGGTGTTTGTAAGCATTTTGCTTCTTGTAAAGATGAATGCTGCAGCGGCCAGGAGAGTAATGTTTAGTTCTTACTTTTACCTTATGATCGTTTTTCTTGCTTTATTATTTGATAAAATTTAATTTAAGGAGAAAGAAAAAAAATATTTATGATAGTAGCGATGAAACAAGAAAAGAAATTAATACATCCGCTTAAGTTTGTTATGTATGCCGGCTGTGCCAGTATCGTAATGATCTTTGCCGGTTTGTGTAGCGCCTACATCGTAAAACGCAACCAGGTGAATTGGATCAGCTTTGATGTTCCTGCGATTTTTTATTATTCAACTGCAGTAATTATTTTGAGCAGCGTCACCTTATTACTATGCCGCAAATCTTTTATAGACAGGCAGATGAAGCAATATAGAAGGTGGCTTTTCTTTACATTTCTCCTTGGATTGGTATTTGTCTTTTTGCAATATTTTGGGTTTAAGGAATTATGGGCAAATGGATTTACGATAACACGGAATGTATCTTTTTCTTTTCTTTATGTAATTGTGGGAATACATGCATTGCACGTGCTTGGCGGAGTAACAGCTTTGATGGTAATGTATTTCAGGTCTTACAGTAAAAGAAGAAAAAATTATAACCCGCTGTATATTGATCTTATGAATACTTATTGGCATTTTGTAGATATTCTATGGATCTATATCCTGTTGTTTTTGGTATTAATGGGATAAAATAAGAATTAAGATAAAATGTTTGTTTACTGCTTAAAACTTTGGTAACTAAACTTTAAGCAATTAAATAAGCGACACATAATGAACTATTAAATTTATTTTTGTAATAACCTTTTAACGAATAATAAATGGAAACTGCGATAGCGAAAGCAAAAACTAAAATGTGGGCAGGAGGCAGAAGCCCCTTCAATGTAAGCTACGGCAAAATGATGATGTGGTACTTTTTATTGAGTGACTCTTTTACTTTTGGCGCTTTTTTGATTTCCTACGGCACCATTCGTTTTAGCCTTAATCATTGGGTAGATCATAATTATGTTTTTAATGAATTTCCCGGAACAGAAGCCAATCTTCCGCTCGCTTTTGTGAGTCTTATGACCTTCATTCTGATCATGAGCTCTGTTACCATGGTGCTCGCTGTGCATGAAGGCCACAAGATGAATCGGAAAGGTGTTCTTAAATGGTTGGGTCTTACCATTATCGGGGGCCTCGCCTTTTTAAGTTGCCAGGCATGGGAATGGACACACTTAATTACAGGTCAGCATGAAGTATTGGTTAATGGGGTAATTGAGAAGTGGGGAACTACCATGAGCCATAATCCGTGGGGGCCTGATGTAATGTTTAACGGACGCCAGGTAGCCACCCCTGGGCCTGTTGCCTTTGGAGGATACTTTTTTGGAATTACGGGTTTTCACGGCTTCCACGTATTTACAGGAGTGGTTATAAATTCAATTATGTTCATAAAGACTTTTAAGGGCGATTTTGATAAGAGAGGCCATTATGAAATGATTGAAAAAACAGGACTTTACTGGCACTTTGTAGACCTTGTTTGGGTATTTGTATTCCTTTGCTTTTATCTCATCTGATCAATCCAATCATTAAATATATTTCAACTTATAGCATTTAAAGAAAAATTTATGTCTGTAGAACCAACACATTTAGGAACCACCGCCGAAGATATAGCTCATGTAAAGAGAATATGGAAAGCTTTCTGGATATTGTTAATTCTAACAATTTTAGAACTCGCATTAGGGCTGACAATTTATTTTATTGATCTGGGCCCCAACCCTAATGAATCTCTTGTATTAATGATTAAGGGAGTCATTTGTATTTTTACCCTTGCAAAAGCCTTCTATATTATTTCAATATTCATGCATCTCGGGGATGAATTAAGAACTATGATTATGTCCGTAGCTCTTCCGGCGCTTTTATTTATTTGGTTTATCATTGCATTTATCGCAGATGGTGCTTCCTTTAGGAATTTGAGAAATACAGATGCGGGTATCCGGAAGTATAATCCCACTCCGCAACAATTTCACCATCCCGTAGCTGAGCCTGCTGAAAAAAGTGATAAAAAATTAGATTAAAAAATTAGGTTAAAACCTGTATTCATACATTTTTAAATTAGCTGTTGCCCTTTGCAATAGCTAATTTTGCTTTATCCTTTATGAACAAAAAAGCTTTCACTGCCTTGATGGTAGCTATTTTATTGCCTCTGACGGGTTATCTGCTGGTAAGCTATTATAGCGGTCGTTCAGTACAAATGCCCCGCCGGTATTTTTATGATAGTGTAAGAGTTTCGCAGATTAATGGAAAGGTGTCTTACGACACTGCCTGGCACCAGGTAGAGAATCTTCATTTTACCAATCAGCTTGGTCAACAGGTTTCCTTGGATGATTTAAAAGGAAAGATAATTGTGTTGGATTTCTTTTTCACTCATTGCCCTACAATATGTCCAAAACTTGCAATAGCAATGAAAAAGCTACAGAATTCTTTTCCCAACAATGATTCTATTGTCCAGTTTGTTTCCATTTCCATTGATCCTGAACATGATTCCCTGGCTCAATTACGGCTCTGGGCTAAAAAATTTAATATCAATCCCGACAGTTGGTGGCTGGGCACGGGCAATAAAGACAGCATTTATAATTTTGCGCTCAGTGAACTAAAGGCAAGCGTTGCAGATGCAGATATTGATACTGCTTTTATACATACAGAAAACTTTTTTCTTCTTGATAAAGAACGTGTGGTAAGAGGTTGGTTCAATGGCCTCGACTCATTGGAGCAATCACAATTGGTGCGTGACATACCGTTGCTGATGTTGGAGAAGGATCAAAAAAAATCATTTAAAGATTTTATGAAAGGCCTTTTGAAACCCGGTTAAATAAAAAATGAAGCCAGACATTCCCATCAAATTTCCCAAGCCAGTTTTAAAAAAGAATGAAAAGACCGCCCGTATTTTAATTGGGTCTGTTTCAATAATTGTATTTTTAGCCATTGCGGCTCTTTCTGGAATTAAATTAAATGTCCCTCTCGGTTTTGATCCGCATGTCTTCGCTGCTTTTAATGCCATTCTCAATTCCCTGGTAGCTGTTTTATTGGTGGCCGCGCTGGCGGCTGTAAAAAATAAAAATTATATTCTTCATAAAAAAATAATGATCACGGCGATCATTCTTTCTGTTCTTTTTTTGATCTCTTATGTTTGTCATCACCTGCTGAGTGGAGAAACCAAATTTGGTGACATGAATCATGATGGGATTCTTAGCGCAGATGAAAAAGTGCTGGCGGGTTCACTCCGGTACATTTATTATTTTATTTTGATAACTCACATTCCGCTTGCGGGAATCGTTTTGCCTTTCATTTTATTTACGGCCTACCGCGCACTGTCCGGAGATTATTACAAACATAAAAAACTGGCAAGAGTTACCTGGCCAATCTGGCTGTACGTGGCGGTGAGTGGAGTAGTGGTCTATCTATTGATTAGTCCTTATTATTAATTGGCTGATGTGATAATTAGCCAATTAGCTGATGAGTATAACAATTATACAATCAGCACATTAGCAAATTGGCTAATTAGATTTCCAGCTCTTTTGCCGGGTCCCAAAACAATTTTTCAAAATCAACCACTGTATCGTTTTCCACTTTTACTTTTTCTTTTTCTAATAATTCCTGCATTTTGGTGGGTGTAGAAAAATGGGCTTTGCCACTAAGCATTCCATTGCGGTTCACTACTCTTTGAGCGGGCACTGGCGGATTTACATTATGAGCCCCGTTCATTGCCCAGCCTACCATTCGTGCCGACATCCTTGTTCCTAAATAATTGGCAATCGCTCCAAAGGAAGTTACACGCCCCTTGGGAACCTGTCGAACTACATCATACACATTTTCAAAAAAGCTATACTGTTTGCCAGTTGAGCGGGGGCTTTCTTTCTTTATTTTTATTGCATTCTTTTTCAAATTTGTTGGTTTAGATGAATCTAAAAATAATGAAAACAAAATAAAAAAAGAATGAATTTCTTCGTTTACTCATGACCGTTATGCTCCAGGAAATTTATTGATTGGGATTAAGCAACGTAACCGGCTGAATCCTGTATGCGGTTACATAGCGGCCGTTTTGCATCGCCGGAATCCATTTTGGCCCTTTCCTGATCGTGCTTACTGCTATTTCGGCAAGTTTGCTTCCCTGCATCGTAGTCGCTTCCACGTTGCTCACATTTCCATTAATATCCACTACGAATTTTACAATGCATTTTCCATAATCCGCGTCAGTAAATTCATCAAGCTCGCGCTGTATAGCTTTCTGAATATATTTTTGCCATGCCCCATCGCCGCCGGGGAATTTTGCTTCCACTTCAATGGGAATAAAAGTGCTGTTTTCTGATTCTTTTTTCACGGGTTTTGCAATTACGTTGCTTCCAATAATGTACTAAGATGGGAGGATCAAAAAAAATCCATAAAAATTATTTGAGAAAACAGCAAATAAAATTGGAATTATTTGTTTGCTTGCTGGTAAATAGGCAGCCATCTTACCCATAATAATTTTAGATTGATTTACTTTTTAGAAAAAAATTTCTTTTTCTTATTATTTAGTTTTATGCAGCGTTTAATGAAATTTTTTGGTCATAGATATTTAAATGCAGGCCTTTTAAGCCTGTTGTATGAAATTAAAAATAATAGATATAGGCAGTTCGCTTTTTTATTGTAATTGAAACTACCCATTTGAATTCATTCCTGTCTGAAAATGAATCCTTATTAATTTATATGTTTTAAACCGATCAACTAATGATTTAATTATGTTTACAAAATTCTATTTGATAAAAAAAAGGACACTGATCGTTCTTGTCGCTTTGATTTTCCCGTTTTATGTTTCGGCGCAAAAACAAACCATCACAGGAAAAGTTTCTTCTTCAGACGGCTCGCCTCTGATTGGTGCTTCTGTGTTGGAGAATGGTACGCCAAACGGAACGCAAACGGATGCATCAGGAAATTACAGCTTGTCTGTTGACGCAAATGCCACACTTTTATTCAGCAGTGTTGGTTTTGAAGATACCTCAGTTGCGGTGAATGGACGAAGCGTAGTTGATGCAATACTGGTGCCTGCGGAACATACTTTGCAGCAGGTTGTAGTGGTGGGCTATGGCACCCAACGAAAAATTGATGTAACTGGCTCGGTAGCTAATATTAAAGGAGACGTGATCGCCAAACAATCTTCTTATAACCCATTGAGCGCCTTACAGGGCCAGGTAGCAGGCGTGCAGATTGCAAATGCAGGTGCGCCTGGTGCTCCTCCACAGGTAACCATTCGTGGTGTAGGAACGGTTTATGGCAATACCAATCCGTTATATGTGGTAGACGGCGTGTGGTATAATGATGTAAGCTTTTTAAACAGCAGTGATATCGAAAGTATCAGCGTTTTAAAAGACGCATCATCTGAATCAATCTATGGAATCCGGGCTGCAAATGGTGTTATTCTTATTACCACCAAAAAAGGACGCAGGAATGGTAAGGCCGTTATCAATTATAACGGGTTTGCCGGAAACCAGGTGATTACCAACCAGATCAAAATGGCAACTGGCCCAGAATATGCCCAGATGATCAATGAAGTGTATGCTTTAAACGGATCACCTTCACTTTATGCTGATCCCTCAAAATTCGGCACTACTGATTGGTATCACCTGATACTGAGAAATGCCTTTGTTACAAATAATCAAATTTCTGTTACGGGTGGCGGAGAGAAATCTTCCTATAATTTTTCTTTAGGATATTACCACCAGGACGGCCTGGTGAAGAAAAATGATTTTGATAAATTTTCTGTTCACGTATCCAATGATTACCAGGTTACTAATTTTTTAAAAGTAGGCGTAAATACAACAGGAATATTGAGCAAATCCAATGATGCCCCAGGCGGTATTTTTTACGATTTGTTTAATGCTGCCCCTATCGTACCGGCGTTTTATTCCGATAATAGTTATGGTGATCCTTCTGATTATAACATAGCGGCAGCCAACCAAAAAAATCCACAGGAAAATATTGACTATTTCAACCACACCAACAAAACATGGAAATTAAATGGAAATGTGTATGCGGATGTAAAATTTCTTAAAAATTTTACTTTTCATACCAGTGTTGGAGGAGATTTTGCCCAGGCTGAAATAAAAGGATATACCCCATTTACGAATTATTATAGAATACCGGTTGCGTTGCGGAATACACACAGTGTTCTATCTTTTGAAAGAGATGAAACGCGGAACTGGATTTTGGAAAACACGCTGACTTTTGATAAAGGAATGGGAGACCATTCCGTGAAAGTATTGTTGGGACAGGGCTCACAGGAGTATAAATTCTATAAACTCAATGGCAGTATCCAGGATGTTCCTGAAGGTACTTCTACGGAATACATTTCTTTGGGTAATCCCTCTTCTGCTACTGTTACAGATGAAGGATCGTTGGACAGGGTTTCTTCCTATTTTGGAAGAGTGAATTACGCCTACCAGGATAAATATTTATTGACCGGTTCCATAAGAGCGGATGGTACTTCAAAATTCAGTAATACCTGGGGCTATTTTCCATCAGTGGGATTAGGCTGGGTGATCAGTAAAGAAAAGTTTTTTGAAGATCAGCATATCTTCAACAGCCTTAAATTAAGAGGCAGTTGGGGAAGAGTGGGTAATTTATCGGTTCCGGCAAATCTTTCCATACTCACCTCCTCACAAACTCCCGCTCTTGTATATGTGGGAGGAGATGGAAGTTCGGCACCGGGGGCAAGTATAAATACAGTGGTAACTCCAACAACCAAATGGGAAGTGGGAGAAGGAACGGATGTAGGCCTGGAAGCTGCTCTGGTAAATAATAAGCTAAATGTTGAATTAGACTGGTACAATAAAAAAACCGTAGATGCAATTTTTGCCATTCCGGTTCTTGGTTCTGTCGGTACGGTAAGCGGTACCATTATTGGCAACCAGGCTACTTTTCAAAATCAGGGATTTGAATTCCTGGCTACCTGGAAAGATGATATTAATAAGGATTGGCATTATTCCCTTAGTGTGAATGGGGGTGTTAATCAAAACAAAGTATTGAAAGTATCTACAGGTGGTAACCCAATTTATGATTATCTCGGAGCCAATGTAATTACGCGAACCATGGTTGGACAACCGATAGGTGAGTTTCTCGGAAGAAAGGTGATTGGCATTTTCCAGAGCGCTGCAGATATTGCCGGTTATACCAATAAAAGCGGAGTAGTAATACAACCGACAGCGAAACCGGGAGATTTCAAGTATAAAGATATGAATGGAGATGGTGTAATTGATGACAAGGATCGTGCAGTCCTTGGCAATCCAAATCCGAAATTTATTTTTGGAATAAATACTTCAGTAACTTACAAACGTTTCGACCTGACGCTTGATTTCCAGGGAGTTTCCGGTGTAAGCATTTATAACGGCAACTTTGCTCTTCGTTATGGCGGAGAAAATTATACCAAAGATTTTTATGATAACCGCTGGCATGGAGAAGGAACTTCAAATGTCTATCCATCTGTAAATGTCGCAGGGAACAATAGTTATACGAATTCTTTTTTTGTAGAAGATGGCAGCTATTTCCGTGTGAGAAATGCACAATTAGGATACACGATTATCGGGAACCAACAGCATTCGTTTTTCTCTAATCTACGGCTGTATGTGAATGCACAAAATCCTTTTACCTGGTTCAGCTATAGAGGTTTTACGCCGGAAGTGCAGGCAAATTCGCCTACGAAGGCCGGTATTGACCAACAGGTTTATCCGCTTTATGCAACCTATAATTTTGGTGTAAACCTTACCTTTTAAAAGTTAAAGAGATAATTATGAAGACAATCAATATAAAAATAAGAAAAGCTCTCATAGTATGTATGGTGTTATCCGGAATGTTTCTTTTTGGATGTAAGAAAAGTTTTCTTGAGGTGCCACCACAGGCACAGAAGCCGGTAGAACAATTCTGGAAATCACAGGACGATGCAACTAAAGCTGTAAATGCTATGTATGCGAATACCCGTGGATGGACATTTGTTGCCTTTGCACCAATGGCCATTGAAAGCCTTGGCTCAGACGATGCGGTAACCGGCAGTGATCCTACTGATGGATCTGTAGCATTCATGAGCCAGTTTGATAATTTTACCGTCACATCCACCAACCGGGAGTTACCCGATTTTTGGAACGGCATGTACCAGGAAATCAATTACTGTAACCAGGTTATAGATAATATTCCAGCCATAAAAATGGATGCTACGCTTCAGGCACGTTACATTGCTGAAGCTAAATTTTTACGGGCTTATTCCTATTTCAGACTGGTAAGGGCATTTGGCGATGTGCCATTGAGGATGCATCTTCCGAAAGACGCTACTGAATATAATATTCCCCGTACGCCAAAAGACCAGGTTTGGACAGCAATTGAGCAGGATCTCACAGATGCAGAGGCTGCTCTGCCTCCCTCTTATTCCGGACCTGATGTGGGGAGGGCAACAAAAGGAGCTGCGCAGGCGCTTCATGCTAAAGTGGCGCTTTATCAGAAAAAATGGGCAGATGTGGTAAGTTATACAAATAAGGTCATTCAATCCGGGCTTTACTCTCTTTATCCTGATTTCGAAAAACAATATAGGATACCGAATGAAAACAATTCAGAATCCATTTATGAAATACAGGCAACCTACCTGCCAAATAACCCCGATGCTTCCAATTCACAATATTGTCAGATTCAACAGCCACGGGGAGGATTTGATGGAAATGGTTGGGGATATAATAATCCAACTCAGGACCTTGCAGACGCTTTTGAACCGGATGATCCTCGCCTGAATGGCACTATTTTGTTCAGGGGGTCAACCTCTGCTGAAGGGGATCTGATTCCCCTTACTGCGGCGAACCCTATGTACAATTATAAATCTTACGTGCCATTTTCCATTTATGTGAATGATAATGGAGGAAGTGATCAAAACATAAGAGTGCTTCGCTATTCTGATGTTTTGCTGATGAATGCTGAAGCAAATAATGAACTGGGAAATTCTACGGCTGCACTTGCTTCTTTAGAACTGGTTCGAAAAAGAGCGAGAGATTATGCTGTAGCTCATGGCGCTCCTACGACGACCTTACCAGAAGTTACCACAACGGACCAGGCTACACTCAAAAAGGCAATTTACCATGAAAGAAGGGTTGAACTGGCTATGGATTTTGACAGCCGGTATTTCGATGTTATCAGGCAGGGAAGAGGTGCAGAAGTATTTGGCTCACTTGGTTGGAAAGCCAATAAAAATGAAGTTTGGCCTATTCCACAATCAGAAATCGACAACAGTTTTGGTGTCTTAACTCAAAATCCAGGGTATTAATAGTAAAAAATATTATTATGAAAAAAATTCAAATTAAAAATATGGCTCTTTTAATAGCAGGGAGTGCGCTTTTGGCGTCTTGTTATAAATCTTTTGATCCAGATAGTTATAAACCCACATTTACAGTAGGCGGCTATGCATCATCAGCCGACGTGGGACAGGGTCATCTGGTTGGCTATTGGGCATTTGATGGTAGTTATGTTGACAGCATATCGGGCACCGCTGCAACCGGCGTCAATACCGGATTTTCCAACGGCTTCAAGGGACAGGCATTACAAGGTTCTGCAAATGGATATGCAATTTCTGATTTGCCCGCTGCAATTAAAAACTTAAAAAGTTTTACCATAGATTTCTGGATAAATACACCACAAAATACTGCCGCAACCGCACCGATCAGCATTTCTAATCTTGATGATTTTTGGGGTGCGCTTGATATGTTTTATGAAAACGGCAGTACGGCTACCAGTGCCAATCTCAAAGTACACTATGGCTGGGATCAGGCAAATAACTGGTTTACCACGGCGTTTTTATCCAATCCATGGAATGCATGGCAAAATATAGCACTTACTTACGATGCGACCACTTCCACCTTTAATCTATACCAGGGTGGCTCACTCGTAAATGGCGGCACATTGACCGTAGAGGGGTTGGGAAATGCTGCTTTTCCGGCCGGGGCAACGAAAATTCTATTTGGTACATTACAATTTCAGGCCACTCCCAGCCTTGGCACTGCTGGCAGTTCGCAGGGATGGGCAGGCTATCTGGCAGGGCAGTTGGATGAAGTCAGGATCTATGATGTAGCGCTCACGGCTTCTGACCTGAAAGCGTTAATCATCCTTCAGGGAAAAGGAAAATAAAACAATGAATTTCTTTAAAAAATTATAATCGTGTAAACATGAAACATCTTTTTTCAATAATACTCATCGGTGCAGCATTGTTTTTCATGAATAGTTGCAAAAAAACGGACAGCGGCACCGGCATTGCGGTTAATGCAGCAGCTCCACAAATTACCACCGGCGACACTTCGAACACCGCAGGAAATAATGTAAACGTTCACGGAGATATTACCAGCGATGGCGGATCTATTGTAACAGAAGCAGGTATTGTTTACGGCCTGGCGCCAGGGGTAGATACTTCTAAAAATAAAATTGCAGTATACCCGATCTCCGGCCCTTATTCTATTACATTAAAGGGATTGAAATTACTCACTACTTATTATTACAAGGCTTACGCTATTAACAATAAAGGAATTACTTATGGGGAAGAAAAAACTTTTAAATTACCTGTTATGGGTTACAGCACTTCTTCACAGGTAGCTGCTGCCAATTTAAAAGCTTACTGGGCTTTTGACGGTGGATATATTGACAGCGTATCCGGTACTGTTGGCACACCCGTGCATGGCTCATCTGTCACATTGGTTGCAGGAAAAAAAGGGCAGGCGGCAGAAGTAATAAGCCCGGGATATATTAATTCCAATATCGGCAATACAATTGCGGGTTTGCAGAATCTGACCCTCGTAATGTGGATCAAACATCCAGCAACCATAGATCCGGGAGGAACCAAATTTACTTATTTCCCTTTTTCATTAAATGCCGCGGGTTTTTCATGGGAAAATACCAAATTCTTCGCCTTATTTAATAATGCTGACAATGCATCAAACACTTGGGGCAAAGTCGGATTGAATGACCAATGGTTTGATATTGGACAAAAATGGCCTAAAATGCTGGATGGCAACTGGCATCAACTGGCAATTTCATTCAGCGGAGAAACGGGCCTGTTAAAAGTGTATGTGGATGGCGCCATGATTGGGACAGCGACCTTTGCCACCCAAACTGATTTTGGTACTGTAAGTAGTTTTACTTTGGGAGGACCTGACGATTTTGCCAATGCAGCAAATGGGTGGATGAATTCTTTAAACGGCGACCTGGATGAATTTAAAGTTTTTAATAAAGAGCTTTCCCAGAATGACATTACCGCTTTATTTACCTTGCAGTCTTTAGGAATGTAAAAGCGTTCATTTAATTTATCGTGAGGGTACAGTTTGCTTTTGAAGGCATTTTCAACTGTACCTTTATTTTTGATTCAAACTCCAATTCGATTTCTATCTTATGCCTGCATCAAATTATCGTATAAATATTTTAAACGTTCTTTTGATTTCCTTTGCGCTTTTTATTTGTTTACCAGCTTGCAAAAAAAAAATTTCTACCCCAGAACCTCCTCCGCCTCCACCACCTACTATAACCTTTCAGATTCAAAGACAAACCATCAATTCACAGACTTTCAATGCTACAAAAAAAGTGTATGGAGTTGATGTCAAACCGGTAATTCAGATTTCATTTTCAAATAAGGTTGACAAAAATTCTTTAGAATCTGCAATAACTTTTACCGATAAGACCACTGGTAATTCAAATATTCCGTTCTCTGTTTCTTACCAGAAGAGTGATAGCACGGTAGTTATTTCGCCTTCAAAAGCCATTAATTTTCTCAATCAATATTCCTTCTCTATCAGTACTTTGGCAAAATCGACCTCAGGTAACAGTTTATCAAACAGGTCTGATCTTATTTTTGTTACACAAATAGATTCAACCGATAAGTTCCCGCAAATATCTGATTCATCACTACTTGATCTGGTACAAAAACAAACTTTTAAATATTTCTGGGATTTTGCGCATCCTGTAAGTGGCATGGCGCGCGAAAGAAGCAATGGTGATAATGAAACCGTAACTACCGGAGGAACCGGATTTGGTATTATGGGGATGATTGCTGCGGTTCACCGCGGCTTTATTAGCAGGCAGGATGCTCTAAATCGCATCAGCACCATTACCAATTTTTTACTGACCAAATGCGAGCGCTGGCATGGTGCTTTTGCTCATTGGATAAATGGAAGTACGGGAGCAACTATTGCTTTTGGAAAAAATAACGGTGCAGACATTGTGGAAACTTCCTTCCTTGTTCAGGGTTTGCTGACGGCTCGCCAATATTTTAATAGTAATACCGATGCAAATGAAATCGCATTACGTGATAGTATTAATTCTATCTGGAACTCGGTGGATTGGAATTGGTTTACCCAAAATGGAAATACCAATAGTCTTTATTGGCAGTATAATCCATCCTATTCAAACACATCTGATATCTGGAGTATTCCGGTTACCGGATGGAATGAGGCTTTGATCACTTATGTTCTTGCTGCCTCTTCTCCGGATCATTCAATCTCCAAAAACATATATGATAATGGCTGGGCAAAAAACGGAGCCATACAAAACGGGAATTCTTATTATAATATCCGCTTACCCCTTGGCCCAAATCTCGGTGGACCGTTGTTTTTTGCGCATTATTCTTTTTTAGGAATAGACCCCAAACAGCTTTCTGATCAGTATGCCAATTATTGGGATCAAAACACGGCTCATTCAAAGATCAATTATCAATTTTGTGTTTATAATCCTAACCAGTTTTATGGATACAGCAATGCCTGCTGGGGGCTTACGGCCAGCGATGAAAAGAACGGCTATTCTGCCCATTCGCCTACCAATGATAATGGCGTAATTTCGCCCACTGCGGCCATTTCTTCTTTGCCTTACACGCCAACAGAATCCATGAATGCGCTGAAGTTTTTTTATTATAAGCTGGGTGATAAAATCTGGGGAGATTACGGATTTAAAGACGCTTTTAATCTGACCAATATCTGGTTTGCCGATTCTTATTTAGCCATTGACCAGGGCCCGCAAATTGTGATGATTGAAAATTACCGGAGC
>JBIQMJ010000068.1:0-15356 GCA_044463445.1 Segetibacter koreensis | reverse complement strand
ATGCCTGCGCATCATCACGAGTGCCGCCACAGCCGCCTTCATGCGACAAAAACTTTACGCCATCCACATTAGGAAAAACTCTTTGTTTCTTTTCTTCTTCCACATTTGTTGATACGTCCGCTTCCAGGATATCTTCAATATTTTTTCCCTCTTTATAAAGATCAACCAGTTTGGAAACTTCCAGTTTTTTGTTTTGATTTCTTCCGTAACCCAATTCATTTACCAATGCTTCGCGCAGTACTTCTATGTTCCTGTTTTCACAAAAAACCAGGGGAATTACCAGCCAGTAATTGGCAGTGCCCACTTTACCATCTGCCCGATGAAACCCGTTAAAAGTTTTGTTCAAAAATTTGGAAACGTCGGGCTTATGCCAGTCAGTTTTTCTTTCACACACTTCAAATCCGCTGGCAGCGTGCTTTACATTAGAGGTTGTTATCCTCCCGCCTTTGGGAATTTCAGTTTCTGCCTTCCCGACCAGCACGCCGTACATAAATATTTCATCTCCCGGCTGCATGTCTTTTATTACAAATTTGTGTTTTGCAGGTACCCTGTTTATTATCGTGTAATCATTACCGTTATATTCCACTTTATCATTTACAGCCAGGTCAGTTAATGCGACCAATACATTGTCCGCCGGGTGAACCATCATCACTTTCTGTTTCATTATACCTCTGTTTTTTTGAAATGAAAATCTTGTAAAACAGGTTTCATTCCTTTATTTAAAATATTATTCAAATTATTTTTTACTGAATCCAAAAACCCATTCAGTTGTGAAAGATCATTATCCCAAATAGAAATATCCTTTAAAACTTCGTTTACTATTTTCCCAATATCATTTCTTTTCCAAATATCGTAAAACCTTTCTGCTGAAGGATCTTCAATTAAATATTCTTTGCCATCAAACTCACCGAAATATTCCTTTCCTTTTTGTTTTACCGCTTTCATAAAACAGAGATAAGCCGCAAAACCCAATGAAAATAAAGGTGGAACTGTATCTTTCTTTTTATAATAATTCATTAATAACGGAATACAACGCATCCGCATTTTTGAAGTATAATTCAGCGTAATGTTGATCCAGTGATGTTCAATATGAGGATTTCTGAAACGATCGAGCACTTTGGAAATGAAATTTTGTTTTACGGCATCATCAATTTCATAAGGAATAGAAGGTGCAATTTCATTCCTCATAAGGCCTTCAATAAATAAAGAAAATTTTTCATCCCGCATAGAGTTATAAACTGTATCAAAACCAGCCAGAAAGGCAAGCCCGCAGGTTAAAGTATGAGTTCCATTTAGTAAACGCAATTTTAATTCACGGTACAAATCAATATCAGGTTCTATCACCACACCTTCATCGGCCTCCGCAAATGACAAAATATTTTTTATTTTTTCATTCCCTTCAATCGCCCACAGGCTGTACACTTCAGACACAATCAGCAGATCATCACTATATCCTAATTCACTCTCAATTTCATCACGGATCGCCTTATCAGGCATGCCGGTAACAATTCTATCTACCAAGGAATTACAAAAGTAATTACTGTTTTCTATCCATTCAATAAATTCATCTTCAAGAGAATTAAGATGCGCTAATTCCAGCACAATGGATTCCAGTTTTTTACCATTTTCAGCAATCAGTTCGGTAGGAATTATTACAAAACCACTTTCATTATTCCCTTTAAAAGCAGTAAATCTTTCATATAAAAATGCCAGTAATTTTCCGGGAAAAGATACAGGAGGATGTTTGCTGATATCTTCTTTCACCAACTGGATACCAATTTCGGTGGTGTTGGAAATGATGATTTGCAGATTCTCATTGTGAGCGCATTTCAAAATTTCTGTCCAATCATCCTGGGCATGTAACACACGGCTGATTGCAGAACAAATAATATCCTGTTTCACTATTTTCCCATTCTGAATACCGCGCTCACACAGGGTGTACAATCCATCCTGTTTATCAAATGCAGTAGTATCTCCTTTGGATGTGGATTTTACTACAACGATCCTGCCATTAAAAATACCCACCTTATTTGCGGCATCGATAAAATAATCGGGCAGGCCACGAAGTAAAACGCCGGTACCAAATTGCAAAACCTTTTCCGGCAATTCAAAAATCTCCCCGTCAGGAATTGAAATATTGGGATTAGTTATATTTTTTAAAGTATAAGGTGATAATTTCATAATTAGTTTTCAAAAATTTCACTATTACAGTGTCTACAATTGTACCCCCATTTTTACAATATCATCTATAATTTTTCATTTTTTTACGCAAACGATACCGAAAACGTTGCCATCAACTTGCATACCAGGTCATCCCTATCAAATTTCATCCAAGGGTAAAAAATTATCTCAAATCCTTCACGGCCGCCACATCCATATCTCCATAATCTAAATTTTCGCCCGCCATTCCCCAGATAAAAGTATAATTAGAAGTTCCCGCACCCGCATGTATAGACCAGTTGGGTGAAATTACAGCCTGGTCATTCTGCATCCAGATATGACGCGTTTCCTGCGGCTCTCCCATAAAATGGCAAACCGCCTGTCCTTCGGGAATTTCAAAATAAAAATACACTTCCATCCTGCGATCGTGCGTATGCGCAGGCATGGTGTTCCAAACACTGCCTGATTTTAATTCCGTCATGCCCATTTGTAACTGGCAGGTTTCTACCACGCTATTTACGATTAGCTTATTGATAGTGCGATGGTTCGAATTTTCCAATGAACCGAGTGTTACAATTTCGGCTTCTTTTTTAGTAATCTTTTTTGTTGAAAATTTATGATGCGCCGGAGCAGAATTGATATAAAATTTTGCAGGATTGGATTTATCTGCAGAATAAAATTTCACATTTTTTGTTTCTTTACTGATATAAAGCGCTTCTTTAAAATCCAGTTCATATTTTCCTCCATCTGCCTCTACAGTGCCTTTGTTTCCTACATTTATGATTCCCATTTCCCTTCTTTCCAAAAAATATTTTGCTTTCAAATTTCCGGGATTGGGTAATTCGATCACTTTATCTACCGGCATAGCGCCTCCGGAAATATAACGGTCATAAAAAGATAAAATAAGATGAATCTTATCTTCTTCAAAGACCTTTTCGATGAGAAAATTTTCCCGCAACTGCGATGTATTCATGGTGGCCGCTTCCTTTGGACTGCCTTCGTGCCGGGTTTCGATGTTTTCGTTCATTTTTTATAATTTGTATTGGTGAATTATTTCCTGTTCTTATTTTCAAAAAAATTGCTTTTAGTAATCGACCGAATGATCATGGGTTGTATTCTGTCCGCTCCAGATTTTTTTTGAGGTCCAGTCTTCATCTTTTCCCTGCCAAAAAATATTAGTGGGTGGTAAACCCAATACCAGGAAAGCTTCGGAACATAAATATAAACTTCCCGTTGAAATATATTCTTCTCCCATTTTTGGCTGATGACCATACACTCCAATTTGTAACCAGTTGTTTTTATCAAAAGTGCCGGGGGCTTCAACCTGTTTTTTAATTAGTGTATAAAGCGCTGCGCGCACTTGCTGTGGCTTCAAAACAGCAGGCAGTTGCTGCATTAGCGCTATCTGAGACAAAAGCTGGAATGCGCCAAAACGGTAAGCAGATGAGCGTCCCATTACAGGATACGTTCCAATGGGAGAAATAAGCATTTCCTGAACTTCTGCATAACGTTGCGCACGTTTTAGCACAAGTTCATATTTACTCTGCAGGGATTGATCGGCAACCTTATGAATGCTGTCTTCCTCTATGATGGTTTTCAAAGCATCAATCAACATGGGTTGCATAACAAAGCTGTTATAATAATCCCAATGAAAATTTTTACCGTCTCCATAAGTGCCATCACCTTTGTAATAACTTAAACATTGGTCAATATAACCAAGAGTTTCTTCACGGTGAAAAGAACCGCAGAATTTATATAACGCTGCTTCTATAATTGCGCTAAACATTACCCAATTATTTTGATAATGAGTTATCTCACCGCTTTTTTTTAGCGCTGCAATTATATTTTCTTTCGTTGTTTTATCTAATGGATCCCACAATTGATGAGGCGCACGCAGCAATCCCTGGGCAAGGAACGCTGCATCTACAACCGGCTGTCCACAACAATTAAAGTTCATATAATCAGGCCCTGCCGGATCTGTCGCGTTGTGCAAACAGATTCTTGCCAGATCAATATATTTTTTTCTCAATTTATCTTCGGGTGTATTGTCAGCACCGGATTCTAACCAGGGCGACATGCCTGAAAGCAGGCGGCCAAAGGCTTCCAGGTGAGTATATCTTTCCCTGTGTTCGCCGGAAGATTCTACCGGCATTTCTTTTTTTAATTCGTTTTTACTTAATGCCATTAAAACAGGATTGGCAATTTTCACCAAAGTTTTTACCAGGTAAGTTCTTTCCTGGCTACCGGCAGACTTACTATTCGGATTGATTTGCGAAAATGATCTTGTAAAAATAAAAACTGATAGAATTAAGAATAGATTTTTTTTCATTTAAATGAATTTGTGAACTTTTTCACAATGGGCTTTTTGTCATTGTCAAAACATTACTCTTTCGGGACCGCAAACACCAAACAGAAAGATCGCTTATTTCTTTGTTTACTGGCACTATCAGCCTTGAACTCTAAACAATCCAACGATTTATGCTTCTACCTTCCCATCCAACCTCCATCAACAGTGAGTATTTCTCCATCCACATAATCAGATGCATGAGAACTTAAAAAAACTACCGGTCCAATAAAATCTTCCGGAATACCCCATCTTCCTGCTGGAATTCTGTCCAGGATAGATTTATTTCTCTCTTCATTTTGTCTCAGTGCTTCTGTATTTTTTGTGGCGATATATCCCGGGGCAATTCCGTTTACATTTACGCCTTTGGAAGCCCATTCGTTCGCTAGTGCTTTTACCAGGCTTGCCACAGCACCCTTGCTGGCAGCATATCCCGGCACATTAATGCCTCCCTGGAAAGAAAGCAGCGAACAGGTAAAAATGATTTTTCCGTTTCCCCTGTTTATCATTTCTTTTCCAAACTCACGGGCAAGGATAAACGCAGCATCAAGGTTCACATCAAGAACAGAATCCCATTGTTCATCTGAATGTTCGGCGGCTGGCGCTCTCTTTATAATCCCGGCATTATTAACCAGGATGTCAATAGAAGGATGAGCCGATTTTATTTTTTCAATGGAAGCATATAATTCTTTTCTATGGGCGAGATTGATGGAGTAAGGAGTAAATTCTTTTCCCATTTTTTTTATTTCCTTTTCTGCATTGCTTCCTGATTGCAATGTGCCCGAAACACCAATTATATTGGCGCCGGCTTCTGCAAGCCCTATTGCCATGGCTTCCCCGATGCCGCGCGAGCATCCGGTTACCAGAGCTGTTTTTCCTGTAAGATCAAAAAGATCATTTAATTTCATTTTGTAAATTTTAGAATAATTGGATGAACATTTTTACAATTGTACTGAAATTAAAAGACTAACAAAAAGTAATTTGTGCAATCGTTCCCTGAACAACAGGCGGTTCACTTGAATATTTGAGAATGATTTTGTAAAAAATAATTTAATGGTCATTTTCCAATAAAGCAATAAGAAAATTAATTTGTTTCTTTATTTAGTTTGCTCAAGCGCCCATTTGACCAGGTCTTCAGCCGCCTTATAATTTTCGTAATCCGGGGGCAATTTTCTTCCGTCTGTATATTCATTATAAAACCATGGATCGCCTACTGCAAACACAGTGCCCTTGCCTATTTTAGCAATAGCAGCTACATTTACCTTTCCTTGTTTGAGAACTGCATTGGCCGGCTGATTTAAAGAAAGCGAAGAATATTCTTTGATGTAAACTTTGTCCGCATTTTTGAAAATGAGATTATTGGGATCAATATTGATCTCTGCCATCTCAAAATTTGTCCCGGTTTCTTTATTCCGGCAATCGAAATTAAATTGAATACCAAATTTTGCCGCCAGTTTATTGAAATGAGTAAATTCAACATTCGCTGAATCATTGCCAAATAATAAAAGAACACCGCCGTTCTTCACCCAGTTATAAATGGAATTGATGTCTTTTTCAACGATGTAATTGGGATGTGGGCTCTCTTTTTTAGTATCCGGATCAACGATAATATAAATGGAGGAATTCTTTAAATTTTCCAGTGTAGGAAAGGTTTTTAAGGAATTTGTTTTAGTGCCATATTTATGAAAAATGTTTCCAAAAATCGAGTAGCCATTATTATCCATTTCTTCCCAGATATAATGAAATTGCTCAGGCTTCCCCAAAATATCTTTTCTCATTTCATGATTAAAATAATAATCAAGTGTAACCGTTTTTCCTTTGCCCACAGAAAGTGTTGGTAACAATTCCATCTCATCAGAAGCCAATAGAAAAGCCCCAATGCCTTTTGCATCGTTGGTTATTACTTTTTCTTTTATATAATATTCATAGCTCCCATCGCGATAAGGATGGCCGCCTAATCCCGACACGCTTACCGTTCCTTCCAAATTCTTTTGTCCATCAACGTTAGTAATAAATTTTTTTATAATTCCTGCATATCCTTTTTTAGCAGCAGCCAGGTAAGAAGAAGGCAGGTATCCAAGGCGAACTCCTTTCGCGAAAGCATATACAAACATGCAACTGGCGGAAGCTTCCTGGTAATTGCCTTTTTTATTAGGAAAATTTAAAACATCCCACCATAAGCCGCTTTGAGAATCCTGGACTTTTATAACAGCGGCTGCAAAATTATTCAGGATTCTGATAAGTTCTCTTCGTTGCGGATGATTTTTTGGAAAATAAGGTAATACATCTACTAAGGCCATTCCATACCAGCCCATGGCCCGTGCCCAAAAATTTGGTGAAAGCCCGGTGGTTTTATTGGCCCATGCTTGCGTCTTTGATTCATCATAACCATGATAAAGCAATCCTGTTTTAGAGTCACGCGTATGTTTTTCAATGATAATAAATTGTTTAGCAATATCATTAAAATCGGAATCTTCATGAAAGGTTGCAGCCCATTCTGCATAAAATGGTTCCGCCATATAAAGCCCGTCCAACCACATTTGATCAGGATAAATTTTCTTGTGCCAAAATCCTCCTTCGTGTATGCGTGGCTGTTGTGCGAGTTGTCTTCTTAATGTGGATGCGGCTTTATAATATTTTTGTTTCCCCGTTACCTTATAAAGCGTCAATAAAATCCTGCCACATAAAATATTATCAAGATTGTAATCGTCAAATTTGTAAGTGCGGATATTTCCTTCATCATCTACAAAATGATCCATACTTTTTTGCATGTATTCAAAATATTTTCCTTCGCCTGTAAATTTCCAGAGGCCTTCAATTCCTTTTAAAATAACACCCTGGTCGTAGCTCCACCGGGCGGGCCTGCCATTTCCACTTGTCATAGAATCTTTCCAAATGGTCATCACAGTACTTGCCATTTCCCTGTTGTAATCAGCAGCATTTTGTGCAATAGAAGCAAATGACACCAGGAAGAAGATTAAAAAGCAAAATATTATTTTCATTTTCTACAAAATTTATTTGAAAAATCTATTTAAAAAAATCCAGTTGAGAATTTCAATTTAGCAAGTGCAGGCGCATAATAGGTAAATTCGTGCCAAATCAATTATTTATTTACGCAAACGTTACCAAAAAGAAGCTATCGCATATTTTTTGTTTTTGTGTTATCTTACAGTCAGCAAATAAATTCTTTCTTTTTTTATTTTGAAGATTCAACCCTGAACCAATCGAAATCGGCAAAGCCGGAATCGTTAGTTTGTGATTTTCTTGTGCAGAACAATCCTACTTTGGCGCCAATCCATTTTCCTTCCCTGGCCTGAAAATCTTCTTCAATATTTTGAAAGTTTATTCCGTCAAAACTATAGCTGAAAAGGCATTGTGCATTTATCACTACACTAACACGCAGATAGATTGTTCCATTTTTTACCTCAGAAATTACTTTTTCTTTTTCACTTTTTCCTTTCTCGGCATTTTCACAAACACCATACACTAACAACAATTTTCCATCTTTCTTTTTTAATGCGAGATCGGCATAACTCATTCCCATGATCGTTAATCCTGCTTTTTCATTTTCTAATTTTTCATTCGGATGAAAATTCATTTTAGTAGTTACCATAAATTCCTCCGCCGGAAATTTTTGTAAAAGTACATTAGGAACATCCCATAAATTATTAGCACTGTCCGGAATTTTGGCCGAATACAAACGAAGCGAGCCATTCGCCGGATTCATGTAATACCAGTCTGGTTGCGGGTTTGCCATCCATTGCCACTGAAGCCCTATTAAACTTTCATTAAATTCATCACTTTCCTCTGGTGTCTGAATTAGAAAACTTTTTCCAACATTTGGCTTTTTATAAACCAAAACCGGTTCGCCTGTTCCGTCATCATCTTTATCAACACCGATTACCGGCCAGTTGTTTTTCCATTTCATCGGCTGCAAATGAACCACACGTCCATAAGGCCCTTTATCCTGGAAATGCAAAAACCAATCTTCGCCGGTTTGGGTCGTAACCCATGCGCCCTGGTGAGGCCCATTTACATTTGTAGAACCTTGGTGGATCACTATTTTGCGCTCGTAAGGTCCGTAAATATTTTTGGAACGCAATGTTACTTGCCAGCCGGTTGAAACGCCGCCAGCAGGTGCAAAAATGTAATAATAACCATTTCGCTTATAGAACTTCGGGCCTTCAATGGTCGGATCTTTTTCGTGACCATCATACACAATTTTTCCTGCATCAATTACTTTATTTCCTTCTGCATTTAATTTGTTCACGACCAAAATACTTTTAATTCCCGCGCGGCTTCCGGCAAATGCATGAACCAAATAAGCCTTTCCATCATCATCCCACAAAGGGCATGGATCGATCAATCCTTTTCCGGAATACACCAAAACGGGTTCGGTCCACGGGCCTGCAGCATTTTTTGCTTTGGTGAGATAGATTCCAAAATCAGGATCAGGATAATAAATGTAGAATTCTCCTTTATGAAACCGGATTGATGGTGCCCAAACGCCGTCGCCGTGCCGTGGAACTGAAAAATGTTCAAACGGCGGCTGTCGCAATAAAGCATGGCCGATGATTCTCCAGTTTACCAAATCTTTTGAATGTAAAACCGGTAAGCCCGGCACATCTTCAAAGCTGGAAGAAACCAGATAAAAATCATCACCCACCCTTATAGCGTCCGGATCAGAATAATCAGCATTGATGATTGGATTTTTATAAGTACCGTCGCCGTTATCGGGTACCCAAACTTTTGAAACATATGAAGTTTGAGCGTGGGCAAATACTCCCAAAAGATTTATTAGTATCGGATATAAAATTCTTTTCATACTGATTTCAAAGTATCCGGGCATTAAAATTTATTATTTAAAAATTTTTTTAAGAAAATTAATCATATAATTTATCGTCGGTTCAAACCAGGGATTGAACAAGCAAAATGAGTGAGGTGCTTTTTTAAAGTTGTGTACTTCAGAATAAATATGATTACTATCCAACACGTGAATATAATCTTCCCTGCCTGCATGCATCCGAGCCACACTGCTGTTGATAAATAATGTTGGAGGGGTTTGAGAACTCACGTAGCTAAGTGGTGAAGCAGCTTCCCATAAAACTTCATTTTCTTTCTTCGGATAGCCAAACCAATATGTGGCAGCAGAAGTGTGCTTGCTGTCATCCCCTTCGCCACTTTCAGAATTAGTGAACGAAAGAGTTCCATCAATATCGATTACGGCAGCCACATTCGTCGTTGTGCCGATATTGCAATTGCATCCTTCGAAAAGTGGCATGTTGCCGGTGGTTCCCATAAAGGCCGCCAATTCGCCACCCGCTGAAAAGCCGGCAATTACAATTTTTGAAGTATCAATATTATAAATTGACGCATTCGCTTTCACCCAGCGGATTACGACTTTAATGTCATACACCGCTGCCGGGAAAAGCGCTTCTGTAGAAAGCCTGTATTCAGGTGTAAAACAAACGTAACCCAGATGAGCAAGGCGTTCTGCCAGCGGATAATGCTGTGAACGGTTGCCGGATCTCCAGCCTCCACCGTGAATCATGATAACCGCTGGTATTTTTTTTAAACTTTTTGTTTTTGGCATAAACACATCTATCAGCAGCTTGCGGCCATTGATCGTGCAATACACCATTCCTTTTTTTCCCGACACATCTGAATAATTAAATTCGGGAACAATTTTAATACCAGGGAAATCCTTTATCAATTTCTGGTAAGTACTATAGACAGTATAAGAAGTGTCTGGCATGCCGGTTATGCCTTTTAGTGATTGTCCATTGGTGTTATTTTGTGAAAAACCAATCGCCATGCAAATCAGAATAAATGATTTTTTCAATGATTGTAATTTATCTCTTTTTATCATTTATGAATTTTTTAAAATAAAAAGATCAGTAAAGGATTATAACGGAGAGGCATACACGAGATCATATTACTCTGGTTTATTTTTCATATCCCATTCTTTAAAGCCCGAGAAGATATTTTTAACACTGTATTTTTCTGCCTGGGCTTCTGTAAGCTGATGCGACCAGGAAACTCGTTGATTTTTATTAGCGCCTTCGCCTGATGAATTTCTTTCGGCATAAAAAACGGTCTTGTAATTATCGGTGTTTTGCCAGTTGCTCCAACCGGTAGGTTTTATAAAATCACCCATTTTACAGTTGATGAAAACAACTTTCGCATATTTTCTCCATGGGCGACCCAGGTAAACATTTTTAACTCCCGGTGCGGCTTCGATAGCACAGTTTTTAAATACAAACCCGTAAGAAACACCTTCTGGGGTGGAAGCAGCGGTGATGTAAGAATCGGCTTTGCATTTTATGGTACACTTTTCAAATAAAGCGGTGGCTTCACCGAAAATAAAATCGGTGGTTCCTTCAATATAACAATCCAAAAAATATTGGCGGTCATTTTCACCAGCGAGGTATAAAGTGTCTTGGCTTCCTAAAAATTTACAATTGAAAAAAGAGCAACGATCTGCTTCTACACTAAGTGCAACGGCCTGCCCGACCGGCCCGGACGTGTTTTCAACCGTGAGATTTGCTGCATAAAAATCATTTCCCTGCACTAAAAGAGTGGGTGTATAAAATGTGCTGTTGCGACCTTTATTAATTTTATTAAAATAGTCATCATAAGAAATGATCGTACTGTCTTTGCTTTCACCAATCAAAGAAATTTTAGTATTCCACGAAGGAATAAAGACCTTTTCATGATACACGCCATTTTTGATTAATATCCTGATGCGGTCATAAGGAAAGGCTTTGCAGGCTTCAATTGCAGACTGGATCGTTGTGAAATCACCACTTCCGTCTTTTGCTACTACGTAATCAAATTTCTTATTCCTTATTTTTTGTTTTGAAAAAGAAAAAGATAACAATCCGATGGACAAACAAAATAAGATTCCGTAATAAAACTTCATTTACTGTGATTTTCTATTTTAATTTTTTTCAATCCTTTCCAAACAGCTTTCGCAATCTCTTTTTGCCCAGCGATATTTGGATGTAAACCGTCTGCATAATTCGGTTTGGAAACAACATGTAGCAAAGAAATAAATTCTGCATGCTGCTCCACTGCCAATTCTTTATATTTTTTTTCAAGCTTATAAAGAGATTGTTTTGTGTTTTCGTTATACTTCTTATTTCTATTAATGTCGTTTATTGTTTTGAGATTAATGTCAGAAGGAGCTAATAAAACAATCTTCGCTTGGCTGTTCACTTTTCTTATCTCATTGATCATACATTGCGTATTGGCAACACAACTGTTCACCATCGAATCATTTCCGTTTTTCAAATCATTTACTCCTAAAAAAATAAGATAATCTTCAGCGTCGGGATATTTTTCTAAAACGGGCAGTAGCTCTGCTTTATCAGCAGTTTTTCTTCCACTCCTGCCGGCGTTGATAAAATCAATACGGGGATGTTTTTGTGATAAAAAATAAACCCAGCTATGGCCGTCAACCTGCGCCCCGTAAGTGATTGAATCGCCAAAGCAAACTACCGGGCCATGTATTTTTTTAAACCCTGTAATCCCAATTGCCAGCATACAGGAAACCATTGCTAAAAAAAATAAATTTCTTTTCATGACCCTATAATTTATTTTCCTTTAACCACGCAGGGTATTCTTTCAAAATAATTTTTTGTGGCCAGTAACCATACCACGCATAGCCGGTTCTCCGCTCACGTGATACATCGGAAAGCCGGTAAACCTTTTTCCCATCGCGATTGGCAAACATGGGACGATCTGTTTCCAACTCATAATATCGTGTCCAGATTGGAGGTGCTGTAGAATCAATAACAACAATTCTGTCTGATTTTGCTTCGTGAAATTTATATACTGTGTCTTTCGCAGGAATGGTTTTTACCCGCACATTTTTTATTTCCACTTTTTGAAACCACGCAACTGCATTTTTTACGACATTGATAATTTCAGCATTTGGATTTTTAACTTGCATCAGGAACCGAACGATTTCAGCGCTTTCGGAACTTGCTTTTGACGGCAGTTCGAAGGTTCTTGCACCTATCGGTTTTAATGTCATGTAATCATGTTGTTGGCACCAAACTGTGGGAGCGCCGTTTTCAACGATCTGGCATTTTAAAATACAATCAAGTCCTTTCTGATAAGAATGGGCCACTTCGCTTTTCAACTTGTTATTTACAAATGAATAATACGCTTTATTCTGAACTATATCTTGTAACACAGTCATCACGCCAATCATAGCGCCATCATTGAAAGTGATGTATTTGCGGTAGCCGCTGCCATCCGGATAAAACTGGGGCCAGCCACCATTCGCATATTGCGCCTCCAAAATGAATTGTAACCCTTTCAATGCGGCCTCTTCATATTTTTTATCGCCAAGCAAAGTGTATGCCTTTGCCAGGTATTCTATTTGCGTGTAGGTGGCACCGTTATCAAATGTGGTGTGCAGAGAATCTTTGTGTTGCGAAAGAATTTCTTTTTGCTCATCAGTAAGAATAGCCAGCATATCATAGTTCTTGGGCCACCCACCATTCGGTTGCTGATACAACAAGATATTATCAGCAATTCTGCGAATGTCTTCAGGTTTATAGTGCTGCTGATTTTTCATAGGAACAATTACCTGCTCATGATCGGTGATATCCATCCAATGATGGCGGCTATCCTGGAAACCGGAAACATTTTTTATGTTGAAATTTTGTTGCGCAAAAGGAATAGCGGGTATTGAAAAAAATAAAATAGTAAACACTGCATTTTTTAAATGAAGAAGGCTTAGTAGCATTATTTTTTTTTCAAATTTTTAAATTATTTGATTTCTACTTTTTTCCCATTCACCGTTGTATTGTCAACATGAAGGTCTTTTGTATTTTTTACAAAATATTCTTTTTCCACATTTTCAAAATTGCAATCAGTGATATGAATATCCTTTACAGGCTTTGTTTCCAGGCCTTCGATATAAATACCATATTCACTTTTTTGACTTGTCACATTATTTACAAATACACCTTGCAGGGAAGGAGGAAAATTGCATTTCGCCGCTTTTTCTTTTTCATAAAACATATTTATTTTTACAACTGCTTCTCTCACTTCACCTACTTTAATATTTCTAAAATAAAAATTTTTCATAATCCCGCCGCGGCAGGCATTTGATTTAATTCTTATTGCGCGTTCAAGGTGAGGACTGTTCATAATACAATTTTGAGCATACACATTTTCAACGCCGCCGGAAGTTTCGCTGCCAATTACCACACCACCGTGGCCGTCTTTCATGTCGCAGTTTTCCACAATAATATTTTTTGAAGGAACATTCACGCGCCTTCCATCTTCATCGCGGCCACTTTTGATAGCAATGCAATCATCGCCATCAGTGAACGAACAATTTTTGATCATTACATCGCTGCATGATTCAGGATCACAACCATCATTATTGGGCCCAAGGCTGTTGGTCACTACTCCATCAATTGTTATATTTTGTGAAAGTGTTGGATGTATCAGCCAAAAAGGCGCATTGATCAGTGTTACACCTTCAATCAAAATGTTTTTACAATTATAAAACTCAATCATAGTGGGCCGCATGTAATGCCCTTTACCAAAAACACGATCTTTTACCGGAACGCCCTTCGCTCCCATTTCCATTAATCTCGGTTTATTTTCTTTATCATTCTGGCTGGGCATTCCTTCTTTCCAGCCAAACCTTTTGCTTCCCGTCCAGTTCCACCAATGATCATTATCAGCCTGTCCATCAATAGTTCCTTTGCCGGTTACCGCAATATTCGTTTGTCCGTAAGCGTAGATGAGCGGTGAATAATTCATGAATTCAACGCCTTCATACCGGGTATACACTACCGGCAAAAAATCATTATCATCCGTACTGAATTTCATAATCGTTTTATCATCCAAATGAAGATTGACGTTGCTGAGCAAATGTATTGGTCCTTTTACAAAATAAGTTCCCGCCGGAATCGTCACTCTTCCTCCACCGGCCTTGTTGCATGCAGCAATAGCGGATTTTATCGCAGGAAGGCAATCGGTTGTCCCGCCTTCTTTTGCCCCATAATCCAGAATAGAAAAATCTTTATTGGCGAACGTTGGAGGAACAATTCTTTTTACTAACGCGTCATATTCCTTCCATCCTCTCTGCGCCTCTTTTTGTGCGGAACAGCCTGTCGCAAAAGCAAAAAGCAGCAAAACAATTGCCATAGAATTTAACCGGATAAAAAATTTTCCTACCATAACAGAAGATTTAAAATTATTTTTTTACTTTATTTTTTACGATCCTGTTTGCCAGTTCAAGATTCAATTTTCTGATATCATGCAAAACAATCTCTGCCATTTTTCTGGCGCCTAATTCATTAAAATGCGTATCATCCTTATGCCCGTCAGGATAATGTGGATTTTCGCCGGGTTGAAGATAATTGTATAAATATTTTGAATCGTCGGGGCCTAATTTTTGAAGCATTTCCTGGCTTTCTTTATCCAGATCAATTAAGGGAACATCCAATTTTTTTGCCACATCTTTTACCAACTGCGTGTACTGCGCATGGGTTTCTTCAATCTTTCCGCTGGAATCAAATTTTCTTCTAGCCACCGGCGTAATTAAAACAGGAACGGCTTTTTTGTTCCGAGATTCATTCACGAATTTCTCAAGATTGTTTACAAAATCTTCTGGAGTAGTATAGCTTCCTTTTGAAGGCACTTCATCATTGTGCCCGAATTGAATTAATACATAATCGCCTTCATGCAGGTTATCAAAAACAGATTGCCATCTTCCCTGCTCAATAAATGTTCTCGTGCTCCTCCCGTTTTTTGCACGGTTGTCTACCGTTACCGTTGAATCAAAAAAGTAATGAAACGGCATTCCCCAGCCGGTTTCAGG